>NZ_JBFTLX010000088.1:0-24490 GCF_056396665.1 Cupriavidus sp. 05T313
TGCGAAGCGAGCCGTCAAGGTGTACCAGGCCGTATGGGGCGCCTCGTCGGCAGGCAAAAAGAGCGGAAAAGAGGGGGCCATGTTTGAGTATCGCCTTAAGGCGATGCGAGTTTGGCCCCCGGCCGCTCTTTTTGTCTGCCGACGAGGAGGGGGTCGCCCCATCCGGCGCGCCTTCTTTGCCTACTTTCTTGGCAAGACAAGAAAGTAGGTCGCCGCCCCGCAGGGGTGGTGAAACTGCTTTGACTTTAAGCCTTTGAAGTTGAAGTTAAGGCAGTCCCAAGTCCCAATACCCCAGCAAAAAACCAACACGATCCCCCCGCCACGCCACCCCCACCACATCCAGCTAAAATCCCCCTGCCCCCCGCGCGCAGCGCGGCCCACAAACCGCTACCCCGCGCCCCCCATGCCCACCTACCCGGCGCCCCGCCACGCCCTCCTGGCTCTCGCCCTTTACCTGGGCACCACAGCCGCATGGGCCGCGCCCGAAATGCCCGACGTACCGGCTTCCACCGCTACCACCACCAGCAACTGGAAAATCTCCGCCGGCCCCGGCATCTACGTCGCACCGAAATTCCCCGGTGCCCGCGACTCGCTCATCTACCCGATCATCTACCAGGACATCGACTACAAAGGCCGCTTCTTCTCGCGCGGTTTCGATTTCCTAGGGATCTACGCCGTCAACAACGACATCTGGCAGGTTGGCGCGGATTTCCAGCTCGACCCGACCTGGCGCAAGAGCAAGGACGACAGCCGGCTGAACGGCCTGGGCGACGTCAACATGACCGTGCGGGCGCGGGCATTTGCGCAGGCACAGGTGTCGTTCGTGACCTTCTCGGCGGATGTCGCGCAGGATATCGCTGGCCAGGGACAAGGCCTGATCGCAAACGGCGACATACTGTTCAGCCTGCCCGCGGGTAAGTGGCTATTCACTTTGGGGCCGGGACTGACGTGGACCAACAGCAAGTACATGCAGACTTTCTTCGGTGTCACGGCGGACCAGAGCGCACGCTCCGGCTTGCCCACGCATGCCGTGGGGGCTGGCCTGCGCGAATGGCATGCGAATGGCATCGTCAGCTATGAAATCTCGCGCAACTGGTCCGCGCTGGGCTCGGTGACATTTGCACGGTTGCAGGGCGATGCGGCCAGCAGCCCTATCACCGAGCGGCGTCAGCAATGGACCGGCATGGGCGCGGTGACCTACCGCTTCCGCTAGCCGGCGGCCTTATGGCACGGCCCGCAGTCCTCAGGACCGGCCCGGCCCCGGCACTGCCGTGCCCCCGGCCGCGACCGGGGCGGTGGGCCGCAGCACCAGCCAGACGGCCAGCCCGATCAGCGCCCCGCCCGCCACATGCGCCCATGACAACTGCTCGCCAAGGAAAATGGCGCCCCAGACGATGCCGAACGGCGGGATCAGGAAGGTGACCGTCAGCGAGCGTACCGGTCCGAGGTCGGCGATCAGGCGGTAGTACAGGATGTAGGCGATGGCCGTGCAAAGCATCCCCACTCCGAGCATCGCCAGCCATACACCCGGCCCGGCAGCCGGCAACGTGTTTTCGCGCGCCAGCGCGATCGCGCAGAACGGCAGCAGGAACAGGCTCGCGCCAAACATGCTGCCAGTCGCCACCAGGCGGCTGTCCAGCCCGCCTTGCGCGGTGATCCAGCGCCGCGCAAGGAAGCCGGCCAGGCCATAGCAGGCGGTAGCCACCAGGCAGGCGGCGGCGCCGAGCATCACCTGCGGCGAAAACGCCACCGGACCGGTGCGGGTCAGCACCGCGACGCCGGCCACACCGAGGACGACCCCGCCGGCCTTGGGTAGCGTCAGGCGTTCGCCAAAGCACMGTGCGCCGATCAGGACACCCATCAGCGGCGTCATCGCATTGAACACTGCCGAGTAGCCCGCCGGCAGCCAGAGTGCCGCGAACGAGTACATGACGAAGGGGATGCCGGAGTTGATCACGCCCAGCGCCATGACCTGCCGCAACTTGCCCCGCATATCCCAGCGCACGCGCATAAGGGCCAGGCAGACCGCAAGGGTGATTGCGCCGATCAGTACACGCAGGAAGGCCGCGGTCAGCGGGCCGAGCACCGGCGCCCCGATCCGCAGGAACAGGAAACTGGCGCCCCAGATGGCGGCAAGGCTAAGCAGGCGAATCAGGTCTGCGGGTTTCATGTGAGGGCATCGAGGATGGTGTGCACGGATTAAACCCCGCAGCCGAAGTGGCCGCAAGCTGGTTTCGGACATCTCCCTGCCTGAAACAGGCGCCACGGCAAGGCACTGGAAACAGGCAAAAAAAGTGCCGCACAAGGCTCTCACATGTAAGATTGCAACGTTCATACCCTACTGATGAGGGGACGCCCACATGTGGTACGTGACAAGTCGTATTTAGTTATTTTAAAATCTGATCTGCGCCAGAGTTAATTGACCCCTCCGACGCATTCCCGACAAGCCGCCACTCACGTGGCGGCTTCTTTTTTTGCGGCGCACGGTTCACAACTATAAATCAACGTCAACCGCAACGGGAGATGCCGCGTTTGCAGCGTCATGAAACGACAGTTCCTTGGCTTGCTAGCCCGCATCTACGTCCTCCAATTTGCCGTCGAGGTGCCGGCCACCGTGGCCATGCTGGCCGAGATGCTGATGGAGTACGGCTTCCAGGTCGACATCGGCACCGTCCGCCCCTTGCTGCGTGCCTTGCAGATGGAAGGCTATCTCGAGAGCGTCCTGCGCGACGGCATTGGCCGCGTCTACCTGATCACGGAGCGTGGCCGGGAAGAGCTGCAAAGCAGCCGCGCCCACGTCGACGATCTCCACCGCCGGCTGYACTCCCGCAACAATCCTTCGGAAATCTCCCACAGCTGATTGCCCCGGAGGCCGGCCAACGATATTGGCCGCCCCCCTGGCGCCGCCACAGCCCGGTGTCGGCGCGAGCCCGTACTGGCTTCTCCGATCGCGTTTCCCCCGTACACGTCCCCCCCGCAAAATCGCCCCATGCAGGATCGCTTCGCCGCAATGCTGCATGCGATGCATAACGTACCCGTTTCTGCGTGAGGCAACATGCTTCGCGTCAATGAAGACGGCCCGGCGAGGCCGGCGCGCGGTTGCACCGGCCGCACCGGGCCTGCTGACTGACCGCTCTTGCTGGCTTACTTCTTCTCTGCCTTGCCTTCGTAGCGCTTGCTCCATTCGGCGAGGATGCGATCGCGATTGGCGCTGGCCCAGTTGAAGTCGTTCTTGATCAGGCGCTTCTCGTAGTCGGCCGGCAGCAGCGGATCCGGTTTGGCGATGCCCGGAATGGCCAGGACCGCGAAATTCTTCTCGTACAGCGCCATGGCCTCGGACGAGGCGGAGAAGTCGGCGAGCTTGCGCGCGGCGTCCAGGTTCCTGGTGCCCTTGATGATCGCGGTGGCCTCGATGTCCCAGCCCAGTCCTTCGGCGGGCAGCACGATATCGATCGGCGCGCCTTCCTTCTTGGACTTCATGGCGCGGTATTCAAACGCGATGCCGATCGGGAACTCGCCCTGGGCGGCCATCTTGCAGGGCTTGGAGCCGGAGTGCGTATACAGGCCGATGTTCTTGTGCAGGGCGTCCATGTAGGACCAGCCCTTCTGCTCGCCCATCATCTGCAGCCAGGCGCTGACATCCAGGTAGCCGGTGCCCGACGACGCCGGGTGCGGCATGACGATCTTGCCCGCGTATACCGGCTTGGTCAGGTCGGCCCACGACGTGGGCTTGGGCAAGCCCTGCTTCTGTGCCTCGATCGTGTTGAAGCAGATCGCCGCGCCCCATACGTCCATGCCGACCCATGCCGGCGGGTTGGCGGCGCTGCGGTATTGCGCATCCACCGCGGCCAGGTTCTTGGGCGCGTAGGGCTGCAGCATGCCTTCCTTGTCGAGGATGGCGAGGCTGGAGCCCGCCAGGCCCCACACCGCATCGGCGCGCGGCGCGGCCTTCTCGGCCAGCAGCTTGGCGGTCACGATGCCGGTGGAATCGCGCACCCACTTGATCTCGATCTCGGGATTGGCTTTTTCGAAGGCAGCCTTGTAGGCGGCAATCTGGTCGGCTTCGAGCGCCGTGTAGACCGTCAGCACGGTGCTGGCATGGGCGGCGCCGGCCAGCAGCGAGAAGGCGGCCACAGCGGTGGCGGTGCGGAACAGGTGAGGCATGGTTTCTCCTTGGGATGCGTGTCTTGGTGTCGGGCAAACAGGGTTGGCAGGTCTCAGCCTTGCGGCGCGCGCCAGGCTTGGGTGCGCCGCAGCCAGCCGCGCGCGGCGCCCATCAGCAGCAGGCAGGCCAGCGCGGAGGTCAGCAGGATCAGCGTGGACATGGCCGCCGCCGGCGCGGTGTCGCCGGCATCGTCCATGTTCAGCACAGAAATGGCGGCCAGCACGGTATCCGGGCTGTAGAGGAAGACCACGGCGGACACCGTGGTCATCGCCGAGACAAAGAGGTAGCGGAAGATATCGATCAGTGCCGGCAGGCAAATCGGCACCGTCACGCGCCAGCAGGTGACCAGCGGCGCCACGCCGAGCGAGAGTGCCGCGGCTTCGAACTCCGCATCGAGCTGGCGCAGCGCGGCGGCGGCAGTGAGATGGCCCGTGGTGTAGAAGTGCGCCACGTTGCAGATCACCAGCAGCGTCATGGTGCCGTACAGCGTGTGCAGCGGATTGGACGGCGCGTTGAAGAAGAACACATAGCCCAGCCCGAGGACCAGGCCGGGCACCGCCATCGGCAGCACAAAGCCTGCCCGCAGCACGCCATGCAGCCAGGCCGGCCCGCGCGTGCGTTCGGTCAGCCAGGCGCCGAAGAAAATCGCCAGCGTGCCCGCCAGCGCGGTGAGCGCGGCCAGGCGCAGGCTGTTGCGGTAGGCCAGCCAGCCGCCGCCGTCCATATTGTCGAAGTCGTAGTGCGCCAGCGTCAGCTGCAGGTTGTACGGCCACAGCTTGACCAGCGAAGCGCCCACCGCCGCGGCCAGCACAGTCAGCAGGAGCGYCCCGGTCACGATCACCACGAGCGTGCAGCAGGCGTCGCGCAGCGGGTCACGGCCAGGCACATAGACCTGCGCGCGGCTCGACATCTGCGCGCGCTGGCGGCGCTGCATGGCGATATCCACACCGAAGGTCAGCAAGGCCGGCAACAGCAGCAGCATGCCGATCAGCGCGCCGCGCGCGAACTGCTGCTGGCCTACTACCGCCTTGTAGGCTTCCAGCGCCAGCACCGGGTAGCCGCCGCCCACCACCTTGGGCACACCAAAATCCGTCACTACCAGCGTCAGTACCAGGCAGGCCGCGCCAAACAGCCCGTGGCGGGCCCCTGGCAGCGTCACCGTCAGGAACGTCCGCCACGGCGAAGCGCCCATCGCGCGCGCGGCCTCGTACAGGCGCGCGTCTGCCAGCGAGAGCGCCGCGATCAGCACCATCAGCGCGTGCGGAAAGGTGTAGAAGGCCTCGCCCAGCACGATGCCCCAGAAGCCATAGATGCCGCCCGCGCCAAACGCGCCTTTGAAAATGCCCTGGTTGCCGAACAGGTAGACCAGCGCGATGCCCGGCAGCAGCGAGGGCGCAAACAACGGCAGCAGTGCGATGCCGCGCCACAGCGGCTTGAAGGCGATACGCGAACGCTGCAGCGCATAGGCAAAGCCGAAGGCCAGCGGCACCACCAGAGCGGCCACGGTCAGGGAGACGGCGAGACTGCGCCCCAGCAGCGGTACGAAATTGGGATTGGCTGCAAGCTCCGCCATGCGCGCGGGAAGGGCCCAGTGCCCGGCCTCGTCGAACCAGGCTTGTCCGAACAGCGCCAGCAGCGGAAGCGCCAGCGCCACGGCCAGCGCTGCCAGCCAGAGCCATTTCATCGCGGCGGGCGCGCCGTGGGCGATGCGGTCCGCCAGGCTGCCGGCGCCGCGCGCGCGGCTGGCGATGGTGGCAGCATCGTTCGCTTTGGCGGCGGCCACGGGCAACGCGCGCGTCATGCGAACACCTGCAGCGCCTGGCTCGGCAGCGACACCCAGAACTTGTGGCTGCCCTGCGCCGGCAGCAGGTGGCGTTCCTCGCGCAGTACGTCGGCGAACAGCGTGATGCCCGGCAGGCGATCGGCCTCCAGCATCAGGCGGTAACGGCTGCCCAGGTAGGTCTGGTCAACGATGCGCGCCAGCAAGCGGTTAGGCTCGCCGTCGGCAGGGTGCAGCCGGACCGCTTCCGGCCGGCAGCACAGGCGAACGGCGCCATCGGCGACCTCGCCGGCGCGGGCCGGAGAAACCGCCAGCTCAAGCTCGCCCACGCTGAAGGTGTCGCGCCCGCTGAGCCGTCCCGCCAGCCAGTTGGCCTGCCCGATAAATTCAGCGACGAAAGGCGACGCCGGGCGCTCGTAGATTTCGCCGGGCGTGCCGACCTGGGCGATGCGCCCGCCCTCCATCACGGCGATGCGGTCCGCCATCGCCATGGCTTCTTCCTGGTCGTGCGTGACCATCACGGTGGTGATGTTCAGGCGGCGCTGCAACTGGCGCAGTTCCAGCCGCAGGTGCTCGCGCACGCGTGCGTCGAGCGCCGACATCGGCTCATCGAGCAGCAGCAGCGAGGGCGCCGGCGCCAGCGCGCGCGCCAGCGCCACGCGCTGCTGCTGGCCGCCGGAGAGCTGCCCGGGAAACTTGCGCTCGCTGCCGGCCAGCCCCACCAGCGCCAGCATTTCACCGACGCGTGCCTCGCGATGCGCGCGCCCCATGCCGCGGCCCTGCAGGCCGTAGGCTACGTTCTGCGCCACGGACAGGTTGGGAAACAGCGCATAGGACTGGAACAGGATGCCGTAGTCGCGCGCTTGCGGCGGCAAGCCGGTCAGCTCCCGCCCGCCGGCGTGGATGCGCCCACCGTCTTCACGCTCCAGCCCGGCGACGATCCGCAGCAAAGTGGTCTTGCCGCAACCCGACGGGCCGAGCAGGCACAACAGCTCGCCTTGCGGCACCGACAGCGAAACACCATCCAGTGCCTGGAAACCGCCTGCCCCGCCGAAACGCTTGCCTACCCCTTCGATCGCCAGGAACGCGCGCTCCGGCACGGACTCACCTGCTTGCATGAACAACCCTCTGCGCTTTGGTAACAGCGGGCAGCATAGGGAAACCGGATGCCAGGCGTGTGGCAGCCGGGCAAAGAATCCCGATAAGGGTATTGGCGGATTTTGGGGTCAGTGGCCTGTCGGCACAGCTTGCACCTTGGCGTGCATCGTCGCTTTCCCACCCGCCGCGCAGATCTCCATCAGGCCGGCGAGCGGCACCGGCTGCCAGAACAGGTAGCCCTGTACCGCGTCGCAGCCCCGGTCGCGCAGGAAGGCGAACTGCGCCGGCGACTCCACGCCTTCGGCCACCACCTGCAGATTCAGCTGGTGCCCGAGGGTGATGATGGCGGACGCCACCGCCTGGTGATGTTCATCATGGGCCACGTCGTCGACAAAGGATTTGTCGATCTTGAGCTTGTCGATCGGCAGCCGCGTGAGGTAGTTCAGGCCCGAATAGCCGGTGCCGAAATCATCGATCGACAAGCCCACGCCGAGCGCGCGCACGCGCTCGAAGGTATCGATGGTCTTGCTGCCACCCTCGATCAGGATGCCCTCGGTGACCTCGATGGTCAGGCTCGCGGCCGGCAGGCCGGCCGCCGCCAGGCATTGCGTGACCATGGCGGGAAACCCGGCCTGCCGCAGTTGCAGCGGCGAGATATTCACCGCCACCTCCAGGTCCAGCCCGAGGCTGGTGCGCAACTGCTGGATCTCGCGGCAGGCCGTGGCCAGGATCCATTCGCCCAGCGGCATGATCAGGCCGCTCTCTTCGGCGATGGGGATGAACTCGGCCGGCGGGATCACGCCGCGCTCGGGCGTGTCCCAATGAATCAGCGCCTCCACGCCGAGGATGCGCAAGCTGGCGGCATCGACGATGGGCTGGTAGCGCAGCCTGAAGGCTTGCGCGGCCAGCGCGCGCCGCAGCAGCCCCTCGATGGTGAAACGCGCCATCGACGCCTCCGCCATTTCGCTGGAGAAGCGGCTGAGTTGCGCGCCACCGCCACGCTTGGCTGCGTACATGGCGGCATCGGCGTTCTTGAGGAGGTCTGCAAGGTTGTCGCCGTCATCCGGACAGATCACCATGCCGATCGAAGGCGTCACACGCAGCCGCTGGTTGCCCAGTTGCAGGTCTTCCGACAAGCGCGCCAGGATCTTGGCGGCGACCAGCTCGGCCTCGCTGTCCTGGCTCACCGGGTCGAGCACCACCACGAACTCGTCGCCGCCCATGCGCGCGACGAGGTCGGCGTGGCGCACGGCGGCCTTGAGGCGGTCGGCGACGATGCGCAGGACCTCGTCGCCGATGTGGTGGCCGAGCGATTCGTTGATGCGCTTGAACTGGTCGAGATCGAGCAGCAGGAGCGCGATGCGCTCCCCCTTGCGCAATGCGCGCTGCAGCACCAGCTCCGTGCGTGCATGGAGCTGGGCACGGTTGGGCAAACCCGTGAGGGCGTCGTGATGCGCCAGGTGCCGGATATATTCGTCGGCACGCTTGCGCTCCGTCAGGTCATGCGCGATAGCGAGATAACCGCCGGCGTTCAGCCCCGCGATGACAGCGCCGCCGGCTACGGCAGCCGCCGGCGTATCGTCCGAGGCGCCTGGGGCGCGCGCCTCGGGCAGGGCGCTCAGCGTCAGCTGCACCGGCAAGCGCGAGCCGCCCTTGCGGACATAGGTCCACTCTTGTTCATCGGCCAGCCCAAGGCGCGCCTTGCCGACCACGGCAGGCAAGCCTGCGGCGACCGGCTCGCTCAGCTCGTTCGTCAGCGCGGCAGCGCGCACCGCGACCTCCCGGGGGTCGAGAAGATCGAGAAAGCGCATGTGCCCGGCCACCTCGCCGGCCTGGTACCACAGCATGCGCTGGGCGGCGCGGTTGATGCCCGTCACCAGGCCGTCGCGGTCGAAGGTAATGACGCTAAGCGCCGTGTGGTCAAGCACGCGTGCGCTGCGCTCGGCCTGCTCGGCGGCAGCCAGTTCGGCGCGGCGGATGGCGCTCAGGTCGGTCACCACCCACATCACGCGGCCGGGACCGGCGGCGGGCACTGACGTCACCGCTACGCGCACGGGAAAGACCGTGCCATCGGCCTTGCGGGCGCGGGTCTCGCGCCGCCCGTCCGGCGCGGGCAGCATGGCGGCGTCAGGGAGCAAGGTGGCAATGGGCGTACCGGCGAACTGGTCCGCCGCCTTGCCGAACAATGTCGTGGCAGCGGCACTGGCGATCTGGACCTGGCCATCGGCATCGCACACCAGGAAGGCATCGGTGGCACTGGCCAGGCCCGCGCGCTGCAATGCGGCGTCCGCCTGCCGGCCCTGGCGGGCCCGCGCCGCGAGCCGCCACGCCCTGTCCCGCTGCCGGGCCAGCACCAGGACCAGCCACGCCGCCATCAGCGTCGCCGCCAAGCCGCCCGCCAGCGTCAGCCGGGAGCGCCGCGGGCGATGCGCCGTCTCGAAGGCTGGCAGGGGGGCGGCACGCAGGGTCCAGATCCGGCCGCCGAATGTCAATTCGCGCTCTGCCTGCTGCTCCGGCGCCGGCGCGGCCGCCGCCACGGGCTCCGCGTCGCCGGCCAGCAGCGCGCCGGGCCGGGTGTCGCGCCCGTCATAGAGCGTCAGCGACAAGGTGCCGGCGGCGGGCAAGCCGACGCTGCGCAACAAATCCTCCAGGCGCAAGGACGTATAGACGTAGCCGGTCACGGCCAGCTGGCGCTGGACCGGCGTGTTCAGCGGCAAGCCGCTGCCGTACACCGGCAGGTAGAGCACCGCGCCGCGTTGCGGCGTCTGCGTTTCGTTCTCGTGCACGAGTTCCACGCCGGTGGTCAGGCGCACCTCGCCGCTGTTGCGGGCAGCCTCGGCGGCGGCCCGGCGCACGGGGTCCGAGAGGATGTCGAAGCCAAGCGCCCGCGTGTTGCGCCCGGCGAAGGGCTCGACATAGACAACCGGCGCGTACACGTCGCGCGGGCCCAGCGGGTAGACCTCGAAGCCTGGCTGGCCCTGGTGACGTATCGTCTCGACCAGCCAGTCGAGCTCCCTGGGAGGGGTCAGGCGCGCATAGCCGATCGATTGCGTGCCGGGCGGCAGCTCRTCCAGTTGCGTGGTGTACAGGTAGTTGCGCCATTGCTCGCGCGTGGCGACGGGATCGGCGGCGAACAGCCCCGCGGTCCCGCGCAGCAATTGCTCGTTCTCCTGCAGGCGCCGTTGCAAGGCCGTAAAGACCGGCGAGAACAACGCATCGAAATCGTCGCGCACTACCCGGTCCTCCAGCGTGCGCATGCCGTACCAGGCGCCGCCCGTGGCCAGGGCGCCGGTAGCGGCAACCAGCAGGGATAGCAAGACGGGCGAAAGTGAGGGCAGTTTCATGAACAGGGGGAGCGGATGGGAGCCCTCGACGGCCTCACCCTGCCGTCGCAGGGCTTCGAGCCACTATACCGTGACGTCAACGGCTCGCCCACCCCCGGCATCCCGGAGTAACGTGCGGCGCCACACGCACTCGCGCGGCACGCCCCGCGCGCCCATCCGGACTCGCGCGGGGCAGGCGCTTGTGGTAGGGTTGGCGGGCCCGCAAGCCTGCCGGAGCCCGACTCCGGCAGCTACGCGGGCCGGCCGGCCAGAAGGCACGCGCCATTCCCCGACACCGCCGGCTCGCATGCCCCAAGTTTCGCTTTCCCTGAAGGCGCGTCTCGCGCTGATTTCCACGGCGTTCGCCGCCGTACTTGGTACCGGCATCGTGCTGGCTTCGCTCTATTATGCGCACGACGACCTGCGCGCCGCGTTGCAGGACCAGCAGGACTCCATCGTCAAGCTCGCCTCAAACCAGCTCGACACCGCGATGGAAGACCGCATCACCCTGCTATCCCACGTGGCCCCGCAGCTCGCCGGGGAGCTCGGGCGCCCCGGCAACGAGCTGCGCCGCCTGCTGGAGCGGCGGATTCCCGTTCCGGGCACCTTCAATTCGTTCATGGTGGCCGATGCCCAGGGCCGCATCCTGGCCCACGACGGCGTGCCAGTGAACGTCGGCGACCGCGACTACTTCCGCGAGGCCGCGCGCACCCTGGAGCCGGTGATCACGCCGCCCATCCGCGCCCGCATCAATGGCGCGACCGGGGTGCTGGTGGCCGTGCCGATCGTCTCCCCGCAAGGTGAATTCGTCGGCCTGCTGGGGGGCTGGCTCGACCTGTCGAGCGCCAACTTCCTGGTGGAAATCACGCACAACCGGCTTGGCACCACCGGCTTCTATTGCCTGGTATCGGCCGGGCGCATGCCGGTCTACGTGCGGCACCCGGATCCGGGCATGACAGCGCAACCGGCACGCGCGCTGGGCGACACCTGTGGCGTCTATGATCGCAGCAGCGCTATCGAGTTTCTCTCGCCTTTCAGGCCGCTGATTTCCCGCTACCTGATGGAGAGCACGGGATGGGAGCTGGTGGCGGTGCTGCCCGCGCGCGAGGCCTTCGCCCCGCTGCATGCCATGCAGGCGCGCTTCCTCGGGCTGGCCTTGCTGGCGCTGGCGGTGGTGGCGCTACTGATCTGGCTGACCCTGCGGCACCTGCTGGCGCCGCTCACGCGCCTGCACCAGGTGGTACGCGACAGCGCCCGTGACCTTGCCGCCTACGAACGGCTGCCGGCACTGCAGAACGACGAGATCGGCGATCTCGCGCGCGCCTTCGGGCAGTTGATGCAAGACGTGCGCGAGCGGCGCGAACAGCTCGACCTGAGCGAGCGCCAGCTGCGCGCGGTCACCGATACCCTGCCCGCGCTGCTGGCCTTTGTCGGGCCCGACGAACGCTATGTCTTCAACAACCTGGCCTATGAGCGGACCTTTGGCATTCCGGTGCAAACGCTGCGCGGCATGACCGTGCGCGAGGTGATCGGCGAAACCCGCTATGCGCGCGTCCGGCCGTTCCTGCAAAATGCCTTGTCCGGTACCTCGGTAACGTTCGAGGTGGAGGAAAGCGATCCCGAGTACCGCTGCATGGAAACCAATTTCCGCCCCGAATGGAGCGCCGACCGCAGCCAGGTGATGGGCGTGCACGTGCATGTGCAGGACGTGACCCAGCGCAAGCTGGAGACCATGCGGCTATCGCGCATCTCCCGGCTGGATCACCTGACCCAATTGCTCAATCGCGGCGCCTTCGAGTCGCTGTTGCAGGCGGCCATGGCGCGCAGCCGTGAAGATGGCCGGCTGATGGCGCTGCTTTACCTGGACATGGACCGCTTCAAGGCCGTCAATGATTTCCACGGCCATATCACCGGCGACCTGCTGTTGCAGGCCTTCGGGCGGCGGCTGCTGCGCTGCGTCCGCGAACGCGACACCGTGGCACGCCTGGGCGGAGACGAGTTCGCCGTGGTGCTGGAGGATATCGGCGCTGCCGCCAACGCGCGGCGCATCGCCCAGGCCATCGTGCATTCGGTTGGCCGGCGGTTCTTTATCGACGGCGTGTTCGCGGATGTCGACGTGAGTATCGGGGTGGCGCTCTATCAGGGGGCGCCGATGCCGGACCAGGAGCTGATGCGGCAGGCCGATACGCTGCTCTATCGTGCCAAGGCCGCGGGGCGCGGGCGGTTCGAGATGGGGCCGGATGCGCTATTGGGGGAAGGGGACGAGGACTGAGGCCAGGGCCGCGGCACGGCTTGCACAGCGTCGCGAAGCACGGCATCACCCCGATTGACTTGCCCCGCCGCCCGCGGCGCTTCGGAAAACGGATGTCGGCGATGGTCCGCGTGGGCGCCAGCACCCGGGCGCGGCAGGTCAATGCAAGCGCCTTTACTTTGCCGCCGCTTCCCTTTACTTGCCTTGCGGCGGCGCTGCGCCTACTCCTTCCCCTCGTTGAATGGCACGTGCTTGCCGTCCCGCGACTGATACCCAAGCTTGGTATCCGCCCCCATCATCCTCTCCCACGCCACCATCGCATCGGCCACGGCATTGGGCTCGCCCTTGAACACGAGCACATCGTTCCCGCAATTGGGACACTGCCCGCCAAACACCGCATCGATGCCACGCAGGTTAGGCGCATCGATCGCATCGAAGGTGCTGAACGCCGTCTTACACGAGCCGCACACCAGTTGCGCGGGCCGCAGGCCCTCAAGCCGTGTGCGTGCCTGCTCGGCACGCTCTGCCTGGCTGCCCCGTCGTTTTGCTTCACCCATGATGAACTTCCTTCCACAGCCTGTTTGCTGCGCTCTCACTTGATTGATGGATCGTCGCGCGCCCGGCTCCTCCGTATGGTCCCGTGCCCATTCAAAACGGCACCGGGCCAATCGCCGATTGCGGCGCTACCGGCGGGAACGCGATCTGGCCGGTCTGGCGTTGCAGCGAATAGCGCACGTAGACGCCGGCATACCACTGGCTGTAGTCACGCGCGTTGTCGAGCCCGACCAGGCCACCCACAAACAGCTGCTGGGCCGCCTGGTACTCCACCGAGCCAACCAGATTGTAGGCCACGCCAGTCTTGGACTGGCCCGGATATACCGCCTTGGTCGAGCTGGTCAGGCCGGCCTTGAAGGCCGTCGCCGCCGCGGCATTGGCGGCCGACTGGGCGCCGGCATCGGTCGGGAAATAGTTCGAATCATCCTCGCGGAAGGCCTGCATGCCGAGCCCGCCGCGCACATTGTAGGCCAGCCGCCCGCTGCGGCCCGCCAGCGAGAGCGGCACCGTCACGGCGAAGTACGTCTGCGGGCTGAAATAACCGCCCTGCCCAAACGTGAAGTAGCGCAGGTTGTCCGAGTAGCCCATCGAGGTGAAGTTGACGCCGCTCATCAGCCGCTGCTCGGCGTTGTCGATCAAGCGCAGGTAGAAGCCACCGCCCCCTTCCCAGCGGTTGTTGCGCATGACGTTGTGCCCGGTCAGCACGCCGTAGCCGCCATAGCCGTAGAGGCCGAAGAGGCCATCGTCCCAACCAAGGTCGACGCGGCCGCCGCTGTTCATCACGCCACCCCACTGCAGGCCGACGCGATCGTCGCTGACGCCCGCGTAGGACAGCAGGCTGTCCGTCACGGGCCGGCGCGACGCGCCCAGCGACAGCGTGGTGCGCTGCGTCACCGGCAGGTTGAGGCGAGCGCCGGCGTTAACGTCGGTATAGCGGAAGCCCAGTGGCGTGCTGCCGATATCGGCCTTGAAATTGTCCGACTCGTAGGCCACACCGAGCGCCACCCCAAAAGCGTTCTGCGAGCCTGGCGAAGTGGACTGCAACGGCGTGCCATTCAGGTTGACCGGCGCCCCTCCCACCGGGAAGGCCAGCGGACCGCCGCCAAATCGCGAGGCGCTGTTGTAGTCGCCGCCCACCGAGCCGGCGTCGAGCGCGACCGGCGTCACCCGTGCCACCAGCTTGCCATTGCCGGCGGCCATCTTGGCTTCTGCCACCACCTGCATTTCGGTGAGCTGGCTCATGCCAGAGTCGCCGTTGCGTCCACGCAGCGTGGGGCCGCCAGCAAAGGTGCTGCTGCGCTGCGCCTCGATCTCGCGCAGTTCTTCTTGCGCGGTCTTGGGCCCCACCGGATTCGCCTGCGAGTCGGCATCGGCCAGCCAGGGCGCGCGAGACTGCGCGCCGATCGGCTGGCGCGCTGGCGCGGCGGGCACGGGTGCCGCCGCGTAGCCGCCGGCCGGCGCCGCGTATTGCGCCCCTGGATACTGGGGAGCCGCCGCAGCCTGCGGGGCCGGATACGGTACGCCGGGCTGCTGGGCGGCCTGCGCGTTGCCCGGATAGGCCGGATAGGCCGGATAGGCCGGGGCCGGCGCCGGGTAAGCGGCATAGCCTTGATTGGGCTGCGTGGCCTGGTTAGCCGCCTTGGTGCTGCCGCGCGTGCTCTTGCCACGCGTGCCGGCGGTGCTGGAGGGGGCCTGCGCCGGGGCGGGCGCCTGCTGCGGATAGTAGGCTTGCGGCTGCTGGATCACGGGAGCCATCGGCTGCCCGCCGGCGGACACCGGCGCCGGGATATAGGGCTGCGAGGGCTGCCCGCCTGCATTCATCATCACCGGCGCCGGGATCATCGCGGGCTGGGGCGCCGCCACGGCACGGCTGGGGCCTGGCACAACCGGATAGGGCGCTTGCGAGCCGGGCGGCGGCAACTGCGAGCTATCGCGCTGGCCGGGCAATCCGACAAACGGGTTGGACGGCACGCGGTCAAAGCCCGCGCCACCCGGGCGTGCGGAGCCGCTCGAAGTGCCCAGCGCGTTCTCGGCGGCCACCGCCGCGCGGAAATAGTCCGCCGCGCGCGAGGTCTTGCCCTCGGCGCGGTAGAGCCGCCCGGCGGCGGTCAGCACCTTGGGCGAGTTGGGCGCCTGCGCCAGCGCCATCTGCAGCGTGCCTTCGGCCCAGCTGTATTCCTTGGCGGCGGTGGCGGTGCCGATGGCCGCCAGCATCAGGTCGAGGTTGCGCGGATCCTTCTCCAGCACGCTCTCGTACAGCGTCAGTGCCTTCTTGTTCTCGCCGGCCTGGGCGTACATGCGCGCCAGGCTGGCACGCACGGCGCCGTTGCCCGGACGCTCGGACAGCGCCGGCGCCAGCATGTCGTAGGCGGCCACCAGGTCGCCGCTCTCGGTCAGCGCGTCGGCCTGCCGCACGATATAGGCCACGCGCAGGTCGTCGTAGTCGCGGCGCTGCGATGCGCTCATGCTGGCGTTGGCGAGCTGGCGCAGCACGCCGGCCAGTTCCACGTCCTGTTTGGTCTTGAGCAGGATGGCCGCGTACTGCAGTTGCATGCCGACATCCGGGCGCACCGTGCGGCTCATCACGTTGCGCATCAGCGACAGCGCGCGCGCCTCGTCGCCGGCATCGGCGTAGGCCAGCGCCAGCGCGCCAAGCTGGTCTGCGTCCTGCTGGGCGTAGCGCTCGGTCTGTTGCAGCACGCCAAGCGCGGCGGCTTGCTGGCCGGCGGCGGCGAGTCCGCTGGCGCGGTCGGCTTCGGCGTGCACCCACAGGCGACGCTGCAGGGTGCCCATGTCACGGGTGCGGTTCTGCGGGGGAATACGCTCCAGCGCGTCCAGCCCGCTTTGCCAGTCGCCGGTTTCGGCGGACAGCAGCGCGCTGGCGTACAGCGCGTCAGGCATATTGGGATTGGACAGCAGCAAGCCGTCCATGACGCTGCGCGCCTGCTCCTTCAAACCCATCGCGGCATAGGCGCGCGCCACGTCCAGCCGTACCCACGGGTTGGTGGGATCGGCCGCCATGGCATCTTCCAGCGCGCGGCGGGCGCCGGCGGTATCGCCGCGCTGCAGCGCGGCGCGCGCCTGGCCGCGCGCTTCTTCCGCGCGCAGCTTGCCCAGCGAGCCAACCTTGTCCTGCTGGGCCGGCGTCAGGTTCTGCACGATGGCGAGCGCTTCGGCGCTCTTGTTCTGCGCCGCCAGCACGCCGATCAGGCCGCGCGTGGCATCGGGATTGTCGGGCTGTTGCTTGAGCACCCGCCGGTAAGCCGCTTCGGCCTGGGCGTACTGGCCCTCCTCGGCCATCACRTCGGCCAGCGCCACCTGCGCCGAAGGCTCGCGCGGGTCGAGCCTGATCGCGCGCTCCAGCAGGCTGCGTGCCTCGACGCGATTGCCCGCGCTGCGCGCGGCGCTTGCCTGTTCGGACAGCAGCCAGTACGTGGCGCTGTTCTGCGCGCTGCGGTAGCGCCCGCCCGCGCCATGCTTGGCAGCCTGGTCGAGAAAGTCCACGGCCTCGGCGAACTTCTCCTGCTTGAGCCGCAGCACGCCCATGCCGCCGAGGGCATCGGCGTCGCCGGGGTGTTGGGCCAGCGCGGCCTGGAAGCGTTCGCCGGCGCGCTCGAGGTCGCCGGCATCCATCGCGTCGAAGCCCTGCTGCACGATCTGGCGCACCGGGTTGCTGGCGGCGCCGGCGACCTGCGTGGCCTGCTGCTGTTGCTGCTGACCCTTGATCGCATCGAGCTTGGCGCGGATGGTGGCATCATCGGGATGGCTTGCCAGCCATGCCTGGTACATCGGCGCGTCGGCCGGGCGGCCGCCCAGCCAGGTCAGTGCCCGGCGCCAGCTCTCGCTGGCCGCGGCCGCTACGTCGCTGCTCTTCGAGAGCGCTTCAAGCTGGCGGATACCGTCGCGCCGGGTGGATTCGCGATAGGTCAGGTGTTGCGCCAGCGCGAGCTGGGCACGGTTGTCGGAAGGATTGGCGCGCGCCAGTTGCTCGAGGCCCTTGCGCGCCTCTTCCCAGCCTTGCGCGGTGCCGCCCAGCGTCTGGTAGTACTCCAGCGCCAGGTTGCCTTGCGGTACCGCGCCGCCCGCGGCCTGCTGGTAGCGCTTGACCGCTTCCTCGCTTTGGCCGCTGCGCGCCAGCTGGCGCGCCTGCTCGACCTGCCTGGTCTCGCCGCCGCTGCTGATCACCTGCGTCAGGCGCGCCACCAGCGGTGAGTTGGGCTGCGCCTTCTTCAGGCGCTCAAGGTAGGTGCGCGCACCGTCGGCGCGGCCCGCTTCGGTTTCGGCCACACCCATGCCGTACAGGGCTTCGGGCTGGTTCGGGTTAAGCCGCAGGATTTTCTGCCATGCTTCGGCGGCGCGATCGCTGCGCCCACGTTCCTGCCAGTACTTGCCCTGGTCCACCAGCAGCTTGACCGGGTCCTCCTGCGCGGTGGCTGCCGCGGCAAATACCGTCAGCAGGCTCAGCACCAGCGTCTTGGCGCGCAGGCCCCTGGCCCGCGCGGCGTCGCCGGAATTTGCCAGTCCGTGCGTCGCCCTGGATGCGGTCGCGCCTCCGGTCATGGCCGGGCGCTTGCGGTTCGACATGTCTTCTCCCACTCCAGCTCCAGTTGCCCCGAAGGCGCGAACCGGAAGCGGCCTTCGGCAAAGCCGAGGCCAAATAATCCCAATACGGTGTCGTAATACATGGCGGCGGGCTTGCCTTGCGCGGCATCGAGCATCGACTCGGCGCGCGTGCGTTGCACCGCTGCGGCCGGCGATCCCGCGGCCTGCAGGAAAGGCACCAGCGCGGCGGAGAAACCTGTCGGCCCTTCGCCTTCCAGCACGCCGCTGTCGGCGTGCATGCGCTCGGGCGGCGCGGCGCGCCCGGCCATGCGCTGCGCCTGCGGCGCCAGCGCCTTCATCAGCACGCGCCCGGCGGCGTCGCCGCGCGGCGTCATGCCGGCCCAGAGATAGACACGGATGGCATCGTAGCTGCTGACGTCGCCCTTGTCGGGGTCGGCAACAAAACCGCTGCCGGCATTGTCGCTGCGATAGGCCGACCAGTCCGGCACGATGCCCTGCCGGGCCACCGCCTCAACCAGCCTGCCAGTCTGCGTGGCCAGCGTGCCCCAGGGGCCGGCCGGCTCCGCGGCGGCCAGGCGGCGCAGCAGCGGGACGGGCAGGTAGCTGGCATTGAGGCGCCATTGGCGCGGGCCATCGGCCTTGCCTTGTGCGAAGCCCTGCGGCCCCGGCAACAGCATGGTGCCGAAGCCCGGCAGCGACACGACTTCGTGCTGCGCCGCCAGCTTGAGCAGYGCGCGCGCCGATTCGGCATAGCGCGGCTGGCGCCACAAGCGGGCAGCCTCGAGCAGGGCGAAGGCGAACCACAGGTCGGCGTCGGAGGCCGGATTGGCATCGATCACGCCCCACGAGCCGTCGGCGCGGTGGCCCCATTGCCAGGCGGGCAGCTTGTCCTGCAGGCTGCCCGCGCCCAGGTTGGCAATGCTCCACTGCCAGAGCCGGTCGAAGGTGGCGCGGTCGTTGGCCACCAGCGCGAACACCATGCCGTAGGACTGGCCCTCGGAGGTGCTTTGCTGCTCCTTGGTGGAAGGATCGACCACGCGCCCATCGGCCTGCACGAACCGCGACAGGAACTGCTGGTATAGCGGCCAGGCGCAGGCGGCGGGCGCGGCAGGCCTGGGCGTCGCCGCCCCTGCAAGCGCGGGCCAGCCGCCCAGTGCCGCCAGCGCGCCCAGCCCGGGCAGGCCAGCCAGCCAGCGGCGGCGCGGTTGATTCACGCGCAGTTGGTTCACGCTCACTTGTCTTCTCCCCGCTTGCGGCGGGCCGCGCGTGCCCGCAGCGACAGGAAGAGCAAGGCGGCCAGCAGCAGCGCGGACCCGCCGATCATCAGCACCATGGCCAGGGGCCGCTGCGAGAGCCACCACTGCACATAGGTCCAGGGCGGCAGCTTGCCCACGTAGTAGTTCTGCTGGGCCGCCAGGCTGTCGATCTCCTTGCCGCGCACCAGGGCCAGGCTGCCCTGCACGTTGGCGACCTGGTCGGGATCGAGCAGTACCTCCGTCATCGCCAGCAAGCCTTGCGGCGCGTTGCTGGTGACCGCGACCACGCTGCGCCCGGACGCCAGCGGCGACTCGAAGGCGCTGAGCGCGGCGTCGGTGCTGGCGCTGCTGATCGACATCCGTGCTTCCAGCGAACGGTTGCGCGTGCCGTCCGCGCCGTTCCACCAGCCTGCTACGGTCGAGACAATATCCGTCAGCGAGAAGCGCTTTTCATTGCCCCCCAGCGACACCGGCATGCGCTCGGCCCACTGCGTGAACAGCGGCTGGCTCTGCGTGGTGCCGATCACCAGCAGATCGCGCGCGGACTGCTTGTCGACCTGCGCCGCTACGCTCACGGCCACGCCGGTAGCGGGATAGCCGGTGGACTCACCCATGCGCCCCATCAGCGTGAGATAGGTCGAATAGTCCTCGGCGGCCGGATTGTCCGGCAGAATCACCGCGGTCTCGGACAGATCGGCCATCCGCGTGAACGGGAAGCCGCTGTTGCCGAACACCGCCAGGTCGGGCAGCGCGATAAAGTGCGGCAGTCCGGAGATGTTGAGGGTCGAATCCGGATCGATGGCGCCCTTGACGTTGTCGAGCAGCACGTCCTTGCAGGCACCCTGCTTGAGATAGTCGTAATAGAAGTGGAACTGCAACTGCGAGTGCGCGGGCAGCATGAACAGCGGCAGGTCGATGTGTTCGCTGACCGGCACCGAGCCATCCGGCAGCACCTTGGCCAGCAACTGGCTGGCGCGGCCATCCTGGTTCTTCACCGAGCGTAGCGGWTAGGCACGCAGGAACTGGTTGCTGACGTTGATATTGAGCGTGGACTTATCCACCACCGGGCGCGGCGTATAGCGGTACTTCAGGTCGATCGGGATGCCCTTGGTGCGCCAGCCGAACAGGTCGGGCGGCAGGCGGAAATTCACGCGCACAAGGTCGGGGTTGTAGCCCGAGACGTTGAGGTCGCGCACTTCGGCGAGTTCGCCGAAACGCACCGGCCGGTCGCTGCGGATCCAGTTCGGCGCGTCGTAGGGCACGCGCGGCGCCACGTCTTCGAGCTTGTTGATGGTGGCACTCTGCCCCGACAGCGCGCGGGCGCCGAGCGTGAGCGCTCGCGCCGCGGTCTTCAACTCGGCGCTGTCGCGCCCCATCACCAGCAGCAGCTTGGCGTTGGCATCGCCCGGATTGGGCACCACCGCGATCGACGGCCCGTTGATGGCGGGCACCTGCACGCCCGCTGGCTTTTCCTCGTTGGTAGCGAACACCACCGCATTGCCTTTGGCCGGCACCTGGTTCAGCGTGGCGGCAAACGATGCGCCGCGATAGCCGGCCAGCGCGCCGAACCACGACGAGACGGTTCCCGCCGCTTCCAGCGTGGCCAGCGACGGCGCGCCGGCGAATACGAAGGGCAGCCTGAGGCGGCCGACGTCGCGGCGATCGAAGAACGGCAGCGGCAGCAGCGACAGCTCGTTGGCCAGTGCCAGCGGCGTCAGCGTGAGTTCCAGCACGCTGCTATTGCCGACGGTGGCCCACAGGCTGGAGTGGAAAGGATCCTCGCAGTCGGTGGTGTAGTGGCCGATCAGTTGCAGGTTGAGGCGGTTGAACTCGGAGATCAGCCGCGGATCGATCGGCACCTCGCGCTCCAGGCTGGTGCCAGCGGTCTCCTTGGGCACCGGTACGGTACCGGCGACCTCGCCGTTGACCATCACGTTGATATGCGACAGCGCCGGTATCAGCGCGGGCGAATAGGTGTATCGCAACTTGAGCCGGGCCGAGGTCACGATCTCGTCGGCGCGGACCGAGAACGGCACGCCATTGATGGCGTCCACGCCGCGCAACTGGAAGGGCGCGGTGGCGCCCAGTTGCTTGAGCGTGAGCTGGAGGGTGCGCGCGCCGCTGCGGGGCGCGCCCGTGGCGGCCTGCGCGGCGCTGGCGGCAGGCGCCTGCGCCGCTACGGCGTCACGTGTGGCATCGGGCACGCCGGCGCGCTGGGCGCCAGYCGGGTTGACCGTCAGCATGGCGAGCGCGAGCAGCGCACCCAGGCGGGTCAATGCTGGCAAGCGCGCGGGTGGCCTTGTGGACAAGCGTGCGGGCAGGCGTGGTGTCTTGGTCAAACGCATTCTCTTCTTTCTTGCCAGTGGTCCGGTGCGTGGTCAGATCGCCGCTCCCCATGGGGCGGGGAAGCGGCACGTGGGCCGCTCAGGCCAATCAGTTTGCGGAGGCGCCAGGTTCGGGCCGCCGCAGCAGGCGGCGCATTTCTCGGCCCAGGTGGAACATCACATTATGGAAACCGAGCAGGCCGATGCGCAGGATCTGGCCGGCGGCCAGCCCCGGCGCATCCACACGCTTGCGGCCCCAGGAATCGATCCACGCGTCGGCACGCGCGAAGGTGCATTGCACGAAGGCCAGTTCCTCGCGCGGACTCATCTCCGCCAGTTCCAGGCCAGTGTGCGTCTCGCCCTGGAACACCACCTTGGCGGGGAATATGTGTTCGTCGTCCTGCAGGTAAAGCGATATCTGCACCGGCTCGCCCACGGTGGCCTTCATGCCCGGCGGCAGCCGCATGCCGATGCCGCCTTCGGCAAAGTCGATGGTTTCGCACACCAGCGCGCGGCCATCGGCGAAATGGAGCGTGGCGGGCAGCTTCATCGCAACCCGGTGCGCCACGCGGATCTGGCGCGTCTCGCTGGCGACAGCGATGGRGGCACCAAGGATGATCAGGTTGTAGAACGTCCAGATCAGGTTGAGCACGACCGTGGTGGCCTCGAACTGATTCCACAGGAACAGCCGCAGGAAACCCACCACCACGCCCAGCAGGTTGAACAGCAGCAGCACCAGGTAGGGCCGTGATATCACCCAGTCGAAGTAGGCTTCCTCGATCACCCCGCCCTTCGGCGTCACGTTGAACTTGCCGGCCGCGGGGTTGACGAAGGCCACCAGCACGGGACGCATGATGTACCAGGCCAGCACGGATTCGTAGACCTCGTTCCAGAACGAATGCCGGAACTTGCCCTGGATGCGCGAGTTGGTCATGTTCGCGTGCAACAGGTGGGGCAGCGCAAAGATCGCGATGGTCAGCGCCGAGGCCTGGATCACGTGGGCGCCGAACAGCAGGTAGGCCAGCGGCGCGGTCAGGAACACCAGCCGCGGCAGGCCGTAGAAGAAGTGCAGCATGGCGTTCAGGTAGCACAGCCGCTGCGGCAGCGACAGCCCGGGCCCGAACAGCGGATTGTCGACCCGGCAGATCTGCGCCATCCCGCGCGCCCAGCGGATGCGCTGGCCCACGTGCCCGGACAGGCTCTCCGTGGCCAGCCCCGCGGCCTGAGGGATCGCCAGGTAGGCGGTACCGTAGCCCTTGCGGTGCAGCTTGAGCGCGGTGTGGGCGTCCTCGGTCACGGTTTCCACTGCGATGCCGCCCACTTCCAGCAGCGGCGCGCGGCGGATGATGGCGCACGAACCGCAGAAGAAGGTGGCGTCCCACAAGTCGTTGCCGTCCTGCACCAGGCCATAGAACAGCTCGCCCTCGTTAGGCACCTCCTGGAAGGTGTGCAGGTTCTTCTCGAACGGATCGGGCGAGAAGAAATAGTGCGGCGTCTGCAGCATGGCCAACTTGCGGTCCTTGATGAACCAGCCCATGCAGATCTGCAGGAAGGACCGCGTGGGAATGTGGTCGCAATCGAAGATCGCCACATACTCGCCGTGCGTGCTCTTGAGCGCTTCGTTGATATTGCCGGCCTTGGCGTGGCGGTTGTGGTTGCGCGTGATGTGGGTGACGCCGACCTTCTCGCAAAATTCGCGGAATTCATCGCGCCGTCCGTCGTCCAGCACGTAGACGTTGATCTTGTCTCGCGGCCAGTCCAGCGACATGGCGGCGAACACCGTCGGCTTCACCACCGACAGCGGTTCGTTGTAGGTGGGGATGAAGATATCCACGGTGGGCCAGCTGGCGACGTCCGCAGGCATCGGAACCGGGCGGCGCTTGAGCGGCCAGGCGGTCTGGAAGTAGCCCAGCATCAGCACCACGAAAGCGTAAAGCTCGGCCAGCACCAGGCCGATGCCGAAGGCGGCGTCGAACCAGCCACCCAGCCCCACGGTTTCGGTCAGCCGCCAGTACATATAGCGGCTGGAAGCCGCGATCGACAGCACCACCATCATCAGGGTGGCAAGGTGCCCCTTGACCTTGTTCAGCCACACCGCCAGCGCGAAGCACACCGCGGCAAACCCGACCTGCTGCCAGAAATCCAGCGGCACGGTGACCACCAGCGCAAACATGGCCAGGCCGCACAGCAGCGCAAGCCACCGCGCAGGGGCACTGTCCCACAAGGGAAGCTCGACGAAAGTCGTGCCGAACCGCTGCAATAGGGACGACAGCCCGTTGGGCTTGTCCTGGTCCTGGTTCTGGTCCTTGCCTTTGGCCCGCGCGCTCTTGGGCGCGGCAGTGGCTATTGCCTTGGCTGGCTTCACGCGGCTTCTCCGTGGGCGGCCAACGCTTTCCGTATCCACGCAGCGCAGCGCTGCAGGTCGTGCGTGGCCTGGCTGTGAGGGTTGTATTCAAGCACGCTGCGATCGTAGGCAAGCGCCTCGGCCACGGCCTGGTCCTGGTGGATCACGCCCAGCACGCGCTCGCCGAGCTGGGCGCGCAGCACCTGCACCACGTCCTTGCCGAGCTGGCGGCTCACGTCGACCTGGTTGATCACCAGCACGTGGCCCAGGAAATCCGGCCGGCCCTCGCAATAGGTGCGGATCAGGTCTTCCATCAGGGGCAGCGTGGCGTAGGACGCCGCATCCGGCAGCGACACCATCACGCACAGCCGCGCACACGACAGCACCTGTCGCATGTAAGGCGACGGACCGGGCGGCGTATCGATCACGACCACGTCATCGCGACCCAGGCCCAGCGCGGCAAGCTCGGTGCGCAGCCAGCCCGGGTGGGTGGCCAGGTGCGCTTCAAACGCGGAGCGGTCCGCCTCGTTCAGCGCGCCGAACGGCACCACCAGCACGCGCGAACGGCCTTTGTACATGCTCTGCTGCCAGGCTTCGCCAGCCAGGGTCGCCCGCGCATGGCCCGCGACCTCCTGTGGCGGCATGCCGAAGTGCAGGCGCAGGGCATTCTGCGGATCCAGGTCGACGGCAAGTACATTCTCGCCGGCAACGGCAAGCGCTTCGGCCAGGTTGGCCGACAACGTGGTCTTGCCCACGCCGCCCTTGGCCGAAACTACAGCAATGATCTTCACGAGCGATTCAGCCGATCAAGAAAGGAGCGGCGCGCCGGCG
>NZ_JBFTLX010000089.1:0-24490 GCF_056396665.1 Cupriavidus sp. 05T313
GCATAGAATCGGCTCGCGAGCATTTCGACGACGTCACTGGAGTTACCACCGTTTTTCCAGAGAACTTGCTTCGCCAGGTATTTGCAGGACTCCAGCAAGTCTTGATCGGGAAAACTATTTCCAACGTTCATTATTCTGTCTCAGTTCGTCCAAATAGTCCGCCCAGCGCTGCATGAGGTCGCGGCGTTAATCGAGCCACTGTGTGCGATTGTAGGCGCGGCCCAAGCTGTCGCGAACTTCATGGGAAAGCTGCAATTCAACTATTTCCGCAGGGATCTGCAGTGCTTCGATGGTTAGTGTACGCGCTGTCGCTCGCCATCCGTGGGGTAGGGCGGTAACTGCAGCTTAGGCTGCGTCGATCGCTGCACCGCCATTCACAACAAAGCTCAAGAGATCCTCTGCGGAAGGATCGCCCCAGGTATCAATTACAAGCCAACTGAAAAAGCTTGTCTCAGCGAGCTTTGTCGAGCGCTTCCCGGCGATAATCTTAAGATTTTTGGTATCGACCGTTCCATTGTAACGATCGATGAGAACAGCCTGGTCATCAATAGAAAGCTCGTTGAAGTACTCCCTGGCTCGAGGGATCTCGGAAGCAATGTACCGCGCTCGCACGTCACTGGTTGTGACCTTCTTGCGAGGCTGTGGCTTTGCGGGATCGGCAGTCTTAGTAGTCGGTGCCTGCCAACCTGACTGCAATGCCTTCCTGAAATACGCCGCTTCATTGTCTAGCGAAGGGGCGTTTTTCTTCGCTTTCCTAGCGCGAGTATATTCGATGGCGGAATTCACACGGTCTTCGCCATACTCAGCAATCAGCTTAGCAGCCTCTGAGCGCGGCACCTGAAGTTTTGCCACTTCGTCTAAAAGAGCAATCTCTTTTTCGTTGACGTCCGGTTTAGCCTCAGCCTTACGGTTTACCTTGAATTGAATAGCGACAACTGATCGGCCGTTCTTGTGTTCAACGAGTTCTAACAGATGATCCGAAATTTCATTCACTTCTCGGACGCAAGGGACGATCACCTTACTCTTGAAGGCTTTGTATTCCGCATAGGATTGTGTTCCATTGTCGAGGCCTAGGATCAGTTCCCGAAAGGTCTGCAATGGGAACTTTGCGGTAATTCCGATGGCTTCATAGCGCACCGTGTTTTCCCAGAGCGCCAAGGAGTGGGCGCGGCGGAACTGTCTCGTTATGCGCATATCAATAAGCGCATATATTTCTGGATTCAGAAGCTCTGTCCGTATCTGATCCGAGAAGGAATAACGAAGCTTAGGACCTTCGATTTCTGCTCCGGCGAGCAAACCGGATGACTTCCATATGTTTCGTTTGTCCGGCGTAAGAAAGTCCCAGTTCACTACAGTGCTGATAAGCGAATTCAGCGTGTCCTTGACGTACTGGCTGTTGTTGCTATTAAGTCCGATATCATTTGAAAGGCTGCCGGCTGTCATTTCGAAGAGCGTCCGACCCTCATTCTCTTCGTTTTGGCTGATCGCATTCTTGATTAGCGAATTGAACATCTTGCGCTGCTGGAGCGAGATGATGCCGGACCGCGGGGCGATGTGGATTGCTTGAACAGCTTTTCGGAATGGCTCAGGGGACTCTACGGTCTGGAAGAGGGCGATTTGAGTGTCCGTAGGCGGTGTGCGATTCTGTCTGGCCATCGATGTGGTACCGAAAAGTCCGCCATAGGTGTAAAGGCGCCGCGATCATATTACACCTTGGTACCTTCAATATCAACGTCGAAGTACACCTTAAGGACCGCTGCGATCCTGCGCCGTGTTTGTGGTCAATCGTGGGGCAGTTTCACCTGTACTGTCCGGCAGATTCTCTCAGTCATCGGACCGAGCCAGTATACGTAGTTGGTTAGGGCAGGAGCGGGAGGCTATAGCAGTCCTGGTTGAGGCTGAACCATCCCATAGACCGGTACCTATGCCCGTGTTTGAGAGGCTTTTCAGAAGACACCTGCCGTTTACGTGTTTACTTAACACTTTATTACTTTAGTAAACCTTTAGAGCCTGGAGAGCCGCATAAACAAAGGGTTTCCAGCCCGATAGGTACCCTGCTATGGGGTGAAGGTACCCAGAAATGGGAGCTGAGGTATGTGGATATGGGACTGACGGTACCTTCCAATGGGAAGAAAGGTATGTGGATATGGGAGACAGGTCCCCGTTTATGGGAGCTGCTCGCCGGCCTGAAATTTGGCAAAAGGTACCCGTTTATGGGGGCGCCCTGAAGGCTCCTGAGGTACCCGCCTATGGGAGAACTCGTAGGTAGCCGGCTATGGGATCGGTTTTGGGGTGAGTATCGACTTCCTTTTGGGGACCCAGGCGCCGATAGGTACCCACCTATGGGACTAATTGCTCCGGGGATGGTAAGTCGTGTTCCATGAGCGCCAAACGTCCGCAAACCTAGCGTAGACAAGGCTTCGCGGGATTGCTTATGCCCCACAAGTCATCGCGGGGAAGGCCGTCCACAAATTAGTTCAAGCAGGTTTAGGTGCCGGCCTATGGGATTGTGACTCGGCACTCCCCCAACGTAAGTATGTGACCACTGTTGCTGAAACAGGCGAAATTACATGAGGGCTGGCGGTCGCCATGGTGGAAAGGTACCCGGCTATGGGAATTTCAGTCCTTTGAGCACTGCCGCCTTACCATAGACGGGTACCTTTGGCCGCAGCGAAAGGTACCCTGTTTTGGGATGAACTTAGGTGGRATGCAACGCGCCGGCGTTGTCGTGTGAGTGACTGTCTGGATGCGCGGTGGTATCGGGAAGTAGTGGATGATGCCCTATAAGGCACTTCGGACGCGGTTTTGGGGTGATTCGCTCAGCCCTCGGAAACGCGCATGGGGAAGCTCGGGGAGCAACAAAGGATGCCTATCGGCAGTCGGCCCGCGATCGCCGCATCTCGGGCGCGTACTCTCCCGTTGCCGGGTGTGTACGGGACATGCACCCTCCTCCAGTGAGGGCACCGTTCCGGCAAAAAAAAAAGCCGACCCCGTCGGGTCGGCGATGTGCAACAGGGGACTCTTGTCGTTAGGAGAGATTTGCCGGGCGAGAAGTGCCCGTACATCACTTTAAAGGTACGTGAGCCTGCCGGGCGACACTGAAGAAGCCGCGCCACCAGCAGCACCAGGCATCCCAACGGCTGAAACACTCGCCGTAATGCGCGGCCGCCTCTTCGCTCTCGCAAAGCGCCCGGTGTGCCTCATCGGTCGCTCGCATTAGCAGTGCTGAAATCGATCTCATCAAATCTAGCTCCTTGCTGGGCAAGTGCGCGGCGGTTTGGCTGCCGGCGCCCTTACGTTGTCTCGCCAAGGTTTATGCGGCAACCCGCAGATGCGATGCCCTTAGCCATAGGTCGGAATAGTCTTCGCCCTCATTCTTCGGCACGTGCAAGCGCACGCCGAAGCCCCCGGTGACCAGTCTGGCCTTCAGCAACTCGGCATAGTGTTCACCTGGTCGCCAGCCGTGCTTCGGGTCGAGCGGATCCCGGTCGGCGCAGATGATCACCTCATCGAAGCGATCCCGCGGGATGTCGGCAACGGCGAGGTTCCCGGCATTCACCAAGCACCAGACCTCGATGCGATTGCCAGTGGCTGCCACAAGGGCCAGGCCGGTTTCGATACCTTCGCAGACGATGACCTTCCGGCTCCCGGTAGTCGGACAATTCAGACGGATGGGTGCGCCGGCGAGCTTCTGGGGACTTGCCATCTGCTTCTTCACATCTGCGAATGGCGCCTTGTAGCCATCTTTGCTCAGGTAAGTGCGGTGGAGCGTGACCGGTGCCCCATCTGCGCGCCTTGCCCTGGCCAGCATGACCGGCCAGTCGCCACGATTCACCGGCTTGCCTTCATCGTCGGTATCCCAGTAGGCCATGGCCGGGTGATACCGAAGATCGGGCGAGAGCCACGCGAGTTGCAGGCCGGGCACCCGCCGGCTGAGGTAGGCCCACACTGGCGAAGTCTCCGTGATGGCCACCGAACCTGACCAGGCCGCGTTCAGCTTTGCGCGCTTCTTTCTGGCCTCGGCTTCCACCTTCGCCGTGAGGCTGCGCTCGTCGTTGCGGGCGGCTGGCCTCCCTACCGGGCGACAGCATGCATCGTCCTTCAGGAACTCAAGCGCATCGCGATCGCTCATGCCAGTGAATGCGCGCAGGAGCGTGTAGCCATTGCCGGCGCCACAGTGGTTGCAATAGTAGGTGCCGGCGTCATCCTTGTTGTCAAAACGGAAGCGGGTCTTGCCCCCACAGAGAGGGCAGGGTCCTTGGCGCTTCGATAGATATTTCACGTCGAGTTGGGCGCGCGTGAGCACCTTCACCCAGTCGATATCTTTAAAGTTCAAGCTCATCGTGTTCTCCTGCCTCGGAAAGGCAATTCAAAAGCGGAGAGACCACTGCTGAGGTGCAGAGGCTTTTCTGAAGCGCAGCGCGCATCAGGAAAGCCCCCGTGAGGGGGGAGGGTTGAAGAAGCAGCGGGTAGGCCCCGAAGGGCCTGCCGCACTGCGCGTCAGCGCCGGAACGGAATGCCGTCAAGTGCCTTACAAGGCGCGAACGGAATATCGTCATCCATGTCCTCGAAGCCGCCGCTACGCGGCGCGCCACCACCGCCATAGCCACCAGACTGCTGCCTGGGCGGCGGTGATGGGGGCGGCGTGCGGGCGCCACGACTGCTGGGTGCTGCGGCGCCGTTCTGCCGGCCGCTGTTGTTGGACGCGCGTGCCGGCGCACGCTGGGCTTGACTGCCGTCGCCCTCATCATCACCGCTCGACGCGCCCGTTGAGCGGCTGCCCAACATCTGCATCTGCTCGGCCACGATTTCGGTGCTGTACTTTTCCACGCCTGCCTGGTCCGTCCATTTCCGGGTGCGGATGCGCCCCTCGATGTAGACCTGCGAGCCCTTCTTGAGGTACTGACTGGCGATCTCGGCGAGCTTGCCGAAGAACGCGATGCGGTGCCACTCGGTGGCCTCCTTCATCTCGCCGCTGGTCTTGTCCTTGTAGCGATCAGTCGTCGCCAGCCGGATGTTGCTGACGGCGTCTCCGCTGGGCAGATAGCGGGTTTCCGGATCTGCACCCAGATTACCGACGAGAATGACCTTGTTGATGGATGCCATAGATTTTCCTTTGCTTACTGCTGTTGAATCACGCCGCGAGTGAGCGCACGTGCCGGAGGTCGAACTCGTTGCGATGGGTATCGATGAACTTCCCGACTTGTTCGGGATGCGGGACCTGGACGGCAACGCGGCCGAGCATGCTGATCTTCACGGTGTCGCCGACGCGCACATGGCGCTCCGAGACCAGCTCCGCGAGGTGCTCGCCACTGAATGCCTTGCGGCTGCCGTCGTGCTTCTCCAGGGTGATCGTGAAGGACTGATACGGCTTGCGGCCGTCCGGCGTGAACTGACGCACGCCCATGTCGACAATGCGGCCCACACCGATCTTGATCGGCTTCTTCCGGGCTTGCGGCGCGATTGGCGTTACCTTGAGGGGGCGAGGCTTGGCAGACTGTTGTGCCGGCTCTGACTCCGGCGCCGATGCTATCGGCTCTGGCAACTCGTAGCCCGCGGCTTCCCAAGGCGGTGCGTCTTGCCTTGCGCTCGCATCGGCCAGTGCAGCGTTGACGTCCACGCCATGCAACGGGTGAACCGTCGCAAGCGCCGCCTTTGGCTGATTCCGCGTTGAGCCGGATTCGCTCTTGAGCATCAGCTCGGTGAGTGTCACCGCGCTGGGAATGCCGAAGGGCAGACCGGCTTCCTCGAACTCTGCTCGGGTGAGGATGCCAAGTTGCTCGCGGGCCTGGCCCACTTCACCGGGCAGGACCCGGCGCACGTGGTTGGCGTACTGGTAGAAAAAGACCCGCTTGCGCGCGATCTTCCTGACTTGCACGCACCGTGCGCCGATGCTCTCGGTTGCGGTGAAGGCCGGTTCCGGCGCAATACCTGCTGCAATCTGCTTCATGCTGCGGGGGCGACGCGGCGGCTTGGCGACAACAGGTGCTGGCGCCGCTGCTACCGGAACCTGGGACTCCATAACAGCTGGCGCAGGCGCTGCATCTTCCAGTTCCTCGTCCTCCAGCGTTTCATCGCCACGTTCGCCACCAAACTTGTCTCCGATCCAGCCGATGGCCTTCTCCGAGCGTTGCTTGCCGGCGACCAGGGCGTACGGCAGCAAGATCAGGAACACGATGATCCAGAGCAGCCGTGCGGGCATGCCAATTCGATCTGCTTTCATTATTGGTTTCTCCAGTTTCCGAGGTTGACGTATTCATCGAGCTTGAGGGCCACATCCGCGGCCTTGGGTTCACCTAGCGCCATCCGGATCACGCGAAACAGCTCGCGCAACTCGCTGTGCAGATTCCTGGCCATGCTTCGACGGATACGCCGAACATCGAGGTCCAGTTCATCGCACACGGCGTCGAACGGGGTAATGGCGCGGTGATCGAACAAGTCGAAGGCCCAGCAAAGGGCATCGAACAGGTGGATCTTTTCTTCCCAGAGGTTTGGCATGCCGAAGAAGTCGGAATCCTTCTTCGCGGCCCGGATGTCTTTGGTGGCGCTGTAGGCCACGATGGCGTCGCGGACGCCGCCCCAGAGGGCGGTGGCGATGCCGGTGCAGAACTTCGCGAGATCGTTGGACGACATACTGTCGACCGAGATCAGGTCAGCCTGCGTGCCTTCGACTTTGGGGACCCTCGCGGGTCTTTCTGCAACCTGTTCGCCGAACAGGTCGAGCAATTGCTCTGTCATGTTGTTCTCCGTTCTTGCCCATGACTGGGCGCTAAAAAGTCGGAGGCACAGCCTTTCCCTGCGGCGCGTTGGGGCGGCGCCGGGAAAGCCTGCTTGGATCCATGGCAGGAGAGGGCGGCCGCCAAGGCGGTCCGCGGGTGGAAGACAGGAGGGGCCTGTGGCCCCTCCTGATGAATGTCGCTGCTAGAGCGACTGGATGTGGATGATGGCGTCCGCCATGGCCGACAGCTCCGGCGTCTGCGTGATGAAGAACTCGCGTTCGTATCCACCGGCCGCTAGCACGGCACGTTTCATGGCGATGAATTGCCGTTTGCGTTCCGGATCGAGCGGACCGTCCACCTCGTCGGAGAACAGCGTCGGGAAATGCATGCCGGTGCTGCACGCCATGTGCAGTGCCAGCGCGCGTACCAGGCACTCGTTGACCCAGACCTTCTCGCCGCCGCTCATTCTGCCGAGCGGCTTGATCTCGCCGCGCTCGACATCCGTGACGTGAATTTCGAATGTCTCCCGCACGGTGCCGGTCTGCGTCGTGCGCTGCGTCACCATCTGCACCGCGAAGCGACCACCGTAGCAATCTTCCAGCAGGCGGTTGCAAAGTGCCGAGATGGCAGGGCCGGCGTCATCGATGGACAGGGCGATCAGGCCGTCGTTCGACAGGCATTTCGCCAGTAGCGCCCAATAGGCCGCTTCGTCCGACAGCGCAATGCACAGTGACTGTAGCGAGGCAGCGCGTGCCGCGACGGCCGTGGCTTCCGCGGATTGCAGCTGCAAGCCATGGAGCTGGCTCTGCGCCTGCGCTTGCGTGCGCTTGGCTTTGGCCAGGATCTGCTCGGCCGTGGTGACGGCATGCTGCGCCTGTTGCAGGGCGTCGCTGCCCATCACGCGTGGCAAGGTGGACAGCAACTGCGCCAGGCTCGCGAGCTTCTCGGCGTGGGCCGCGTCAGTGGCCTTGCGCTTCGCTGCGGCTTCCYGATCGACTGCCCCGATGCGTTGGGTCAGGCCGGCCAGTCGCTGGTTCAGTTCCGCCTCGGTCGCGGCAATCTCCTGCAGGCGTTGTGTGGCGATCGGCAGGGCCTGCTTGGCGGCKGCCAGCGCGTCGCGCTGGTTGGCAACGCGGCTCAACTGCAGGAGTTGATCGTTCAGCGCGCGGATTTGCTGATCCAGTTGGCGGGCTGCCGCATCCTTGCTTTCCAGCTCCGCGATGGCGGTGGTGAGGGCAGCGCTGCGAGCCTTGCTGGCCTCGAATGACTTACGCATGTCCTTTAGCTGGGCGACCTCGCCCGGCAGGGCGGTCTTGGCGGCCATCGCGTTGGCAAGCAGCGGGCACTTGGGTTGCAGCGCGCTGCCGGCACACGGCACGTCATCGGCCAGCTTGGCATTGACTGTCATGTACTGCACGGCCTGGTTCTTCGCAGAGCCGTCCGCGATCGTCTTCTGATGCGCTGCCGACACCTCGGCCAGTTCCTTGCGGCGCTGTGCCAGGGTGGCAATAGCCCCGTTGAGCGCCTCCCGTTGCTGACTAAGCGCCTGGAGCTTCGCCTTGGCTTGCGTAGTAGCGCCTTCCGCCTGCTGAATGGCTGGCTCCTGAGCCAGGATGGCTTGCCGCGTGTTCTGGTCATTGCGCAGCCGCTTGGCCCCGGTGGCAAGGCCGGCGAGTTGACCTTGGGCCTGCGTCTGGGCTTCCTGGAGCTCGCGCTTGCGCGCGGCCACCTCGGCGTCGATGCCGGCTTGCTGCTGTGCGGCCTCCCGGCCGGCTACCTGTTGCTGTTGCTCGAGCTGTGCGCGTTGCTGGCGGACCGAGGCCTGCGCGTCGAGTTGCGCCTGCGTGGCCGCCAGTGCCGCGCTGGCCTTTGTGACGTCCGCCTGCGCCGCATCGACGTTGGCGGTTGCCGCAGTCAGCTGCGTGTCGGCTTGGACGATCTGGCTGTCCAGCACGCTGGCGCGAGACGCYGCCGCCATCACGAGGCGCAGATCCTCCTGTGTGCGCCCGCGTTCCTGGTTCAGCAGCTTGCCGACGGCGCTTGCCTTGGCGCCCTCTTCGCGAATCTGGTCGTGACCGAGGATCGACGAGAGGAGTGACTTCACGTCGCCGGCGTTCATCGCCGACAGGGACGTGCGGGATTGCGTGGAGAAGTGGGCGGTGAAGAACACTTCGGGCTTGCCGAGCAGATGCTCCACACAGGCATCGTAGGTATCCGTCTTGCCGTCCGATACCGTGCCGTTGGGCAGGTTGACCGGGACCCATTGCTCTCCCTGGCGGACGGTCAGGTAGGCGTCCTGCTTTTTCGTCTTGCCGGATTGGCGAAACACCAGGTCGGTGCGGAACACTTGGCCATCGTGCTCCCATTCGAGCATCTTGGCGGCCTGCACGCCGGCAACGTGATCCCAGTACGAGAAGCCGTTGGGTGTGGGGGTGGTGGCGTGGTAGGGCATCACCCGGAACGGGTGAAGGTTGTCCATGATGGTGGTTTTGCCGGCGCCATTGGGGCCAGCGATGGCAACGAGGGTGGTGGATGCATCCAGGTGACGCAGATCGAGGGTGATCTCGGGCTTGCCTAAGCCGGACTGGATACCAATGAAATTTTCGAGGCTTAACATGCGTGGTTTCATGTTCAACTCCTGCCGCTGGTGCGGCGAATTGGAAACCACGGAGACTGATCGATAGGCCCGGGCGGGCGCATGGATCAATCCGCAACATCTATATACAGTGCCGGTAGGCCCGGCTTAGCCCTAGTGTAAACGCAATGCAATGTGCCGGGGAAACTCGAAACGGTGGCGAAATGCAGCACGAGTTGGGATGCTTCTGCTGGGAGTCCAGAAAGGGAAACAGCCACCGAAGTGGCTGTTTCGCGTTGCAGAGCAATCAAACAGACTCGTTCTTGCTGCGGTCCTTGGCTTTTTCTGCACCGTCCAGCATTACCCAGCAGAGGGTGCAAAATGCCACGCCAAAAGCACTGACAAGTAGCATACCGAGCATCTCATTCTCCCTTGCTTAGAAGGACACCTGTTACAAATAATATCACGCCCCAAAAATACAGTAGGACGTAGCGAACTACGCCGCCGGTCGTGAGCGGTTCACTGCCGAACGCCAGGGACGTGGCCGCAATGATACAGGCGGCCGACAGGGTATGCGCCAGGCGACCAACCGATTCAAGCTGCTTCACGGTTGGGGCGCGGAGCGCCTGCTTGATGTGTTGCAGTAATTTCATTGGGTCTGCGGGTTAGCCGCGCAGATCCGTCCCCTTGCGGGTGCGGACCCGCAAGGGATGGTTGTAAAAAGGCGGCTGCTTACCGGACCATTGGCGTCAGCACGCGGGTTGCCCCGCGTCCCGTCGCTTCCTGTCTGGCGTCGGCAATACCTCGCTCAAAGGCCGCTTTCAGCGATCCGTGTGCGGCGACTTCCGGTGGCAGTTCGGCGCCGTAGCGGCCGACGACGTACGCGGCCGCGATTGCTGCCTCCAGATTGCCGTCGTCGACCAGCTGGGCCGATATCGCAACCCACCGACGCGCAGTGTCGTCATGGATTTGCGCTGCGGTTTGCACAGCGTGATCTGCCGCGTTGACTGCCGAGCCGGCCCCAGTTGTGGCCGCCCTTTGACGGAAGCCAGCGCGTCTGTGCAGTAGCGCTGCGACGAAGATGAAAAAGATGCCGACATGCAAAAAGATGACACAGAGCATGCGAAGCAATGTTGCGTTGGCGCGTGCGAACAGGCGTTTATCGTGAGTCATGTTTACTTCTCCTGAGACAAATAGAAAGCGCTGGCCGACACGAGGGCAGCCTGCGGTTGAGGCGCCGCCGTGAGGCAGGCGATGTGGGTTGGGGTTGTGACTACCGTTGCGGGAATGCGTGGCGTTGTTCCAGCGCCAGCCATTGCCGGAGCCAGCCCTTGCGTTCGGCCGGCGAKGCCTCGAACCACTGGCTGTTCTCGCTATCCATAAAGCCGAAGAACAAGCCGGCGGTGTCGCCGCTGGTGATGCCCGCTGCCGCCTGGAGCGGTTGCAGCGCGCTGTCGAGGTCCGGGTTGTCGGCCGCGGACTCCATCATTTCGGCGGTGATGCCATTCAGATCCATGTCGGAATCTCCACGGTGTGGCGCGGAGCCCGCCCCTTGCGGGTGCGGACCCGCAAGGGATGGTTAGGAATGGCTATGTGTGTCAGGGGGGCGGTGGTTGGATGCTGCCGTGTCGCCGTCAGGCTGGCATCGGGCAACGCCGGCATCATCCAGCGCCTCTGCGACCAACCAGACGGCACTGTCAAGGCGCGCATGGCTGATCTGTAGCGGCGTGTAGCACTTCCAGACTGCTGCCAGCGCCGTCACCTGCTGCGCCTGCAGTTTGCGCAGGCGCGCGTTCTCGGCGATGAGTTCCTCTTGTGTCATTGCAGGACTCGTTCGAATCGGCTGGGTGCTCACGTCGCCAGCTCCCAGCAGAAGCCGTCACCCACGACATACGCGGCGACGGCCTCGCCATTCACCGTGATGGAGATGGGGTGGGACTTGTCGATCTCCGTGCCGTTGAGGATCAGAACCGCATCCTCGGCCTGGTTGTAGTCGATGCCCGGCATCAGATCGACGATCCGATGTACGGACGCGAGCGGGAACAGCGGTGTGACCCAGCCGTTCCAGTACTCGCCGTTCCAGTAGGCCTCGAGCCTGGTGCCTTCTGGCAGCCATTCGCCGGTCACCTCGACGAGTCGTTGGTCCGGCAGGGCGGCCGGTTCATGATGGAGACGGGTGTCGCGGTTGTCTTTATGTTGAGGGGACGTGATCGATGAGGGTGTCTGGCAGGACCGGCTTTGCAAGCCCGATCCTGCCGTGGGTGCCGTTAGGCAAACAGGTCTTCCGTCACCCAGGACGGGACGTCGGAATCGATCGCCGGCGGTACCGGAGCGGTCGGGTTGTCGGCGGCGGGTACCGGCACCTGGCCAAGCGCGTCGGCGGTGTCTTGCGCGGCTTCCCGCGTCTTGATGCGCTGGATGATGCTGCTGGCGATAGCCTCTGGAGCCTCGACCGACAGTGCCTGAAGCCGGTCGCACAAGGGCTCGAAGGGTGACTGCGTTTGCTCGCACCACATCTTGACCTTGCCGTCCAGGCTCGCAACGGTGGAGATGCCCGCCGCGCGTTGCCGCTCGACCACCAGGGTCTTGCCCTCGATCTTCACTTCGGCCGCGCTTCCCAGCGCAGCCTTGATTGCCGCGCGGTCCACCGACTGGAGGTGTTCCTCGTCGACCAGATAGCGCACGCGCACAAAGGCGCCGGCGCAGCGCTGGCCCAACTCGCGGATTGCCTCCAGATCCGGAGGACCGTCGAAGTGCAAGTCCAGCGTGACCCGCGCGGGCGTCACGAAGACCGCATACTCGGCTTGCCCGGGACGGATGTCCCAGATCAGGKCGGACTTGTCGCCATCCTCGCCGTAGTGAAAGCGCCCGATGGAGCCGGCGTAGGCAACCAGTTGCCGTCTGCCGGCGAACTCACGCCGCCACTCTTGCTGCTTATGGATGTGGCCAAGTGCGACCGCATCGGTGTTGGCCTGGAACAGCGAGCCCAGATTGAACTCGTGGTCCTGGCCTGCCATCGGCACGCCGTGCTCGGTCAGACAACCATCCACTGTGCCGTGGCCGATCAGCAGCGTCGGCACGCCTTGCGCGAACAGCCGGTCATTGACGGTGCCGAACAGGGCCAGCAGCTGATGGAGCGCCTGGCCAACCTCGGCCGCGGCATGTTCCGCGCCGACCGTGGCGATCAGGTCTGCCTTGTTGACGGTCGGCAGGCACGTGACCACCAGATCGGCGGGCGCGTCCCATGTCAGCCCGTTGCTGTGCCACTGGCCCTGCACCAGCGCGATTTGGCCGATCCGGTCCGCAACGGCAATGGGATGCCGTGCGCCAACCAGTTCCAGGACGCGCAACAAGCCCGGGGGCTCGTGTGAGAAGGTGCCTTGCAGCAATAGGACCGGACAGTGATTGGCCAGTCGCTGGATCTGCTTGGCGAGTTCCCGGAAGGCCGGTTCGTGCGCGTCGAGCGCGTGGTCGGTCGCGTCGCCGGTGATGACCGCCGCTTGCGCGCCGATCTCGATCGCGTGGGAAACCGCCGCCGCAAAGCAGCGGTTGGACTCTGCGAGATGAGTTGCGGTGTAATGCAGATCACTCATGTGAGCGATTTTCATGGGAGTTCCTCCTTGCCTGCCGCGTTCGCGGCGATTGGAAAGCGAGGGAACGGCTTTCCGTTGCGCGCTGGGAAAACGCACAAGAGAAAGCCCCCGAACGTCGGGGGAGGGCGCGGTACGAAGGCACGCGCGAATCGTTGGGAGGGTGGGGGGAAACGGTTGCCACGATCAGGCGGTCGTCGATCCCGCTGACTCACAATCGTCGCAAGTGTCGGTGAGGCCGCAGAAGGGACATTTTCTCTGCGCCAACGCAGTCTCATCCTCCAGGCCGAGCTGGATCTCGTGCGCCGAACGGTTCTCGCTGTGGATCTCCCGCCAGACAGCCGGGTAGTGCTTGCCGTCGGCGTGATACGGGGTTGTCGCGATCCGGCGCCAGTGTTCGAAGGCCTCGATGTCGAGGATCTCGATGTCGCACGCGCTGCACAGCTTGACGCGATCGCATGCGTTGGCATTGATGAAGGCGTACCGCAGGAGCTTTGCCTCGATCAGTCTCGCAGCCCAGAGCCGCCAGATGGCCTCGGCCTCTGTGTCGGTCTCGGCGGCGATCAGTGTCGCGCACAGGCGGACCCGATTGCGATCGTGCGCGCGCGCTTGCAGCACCGTAAAGATTGCGGTCATGTTTACCTCGCGATGGAATAGGTTGAGCGCCCCGTGCCGGTTGCCGGCACGGGGTTCGCGGTGTGGGGACCACCGCGGACCGCTAGGCGGGGAGTTGCAGATCGTCCAGGAAGCTCAGCATTAAGCTGCTGGCATAGTTCGCGCCGCGCTTGCCCAGCGCCTCGAGTTCGGCGGTAGCGGCGCACAGCTGGTCGATCTTGTGCGTCCAGCCGTTGCCCAGCTTCGCCTTGAAGTACTGCTTGCGCAGCGTCTCGTCGATGCCGCTCACCAATGCCGCGATCTCGAAACGCAGGCGGGCGTTGACGTACTCACCGTCATCACCCAGGCTGCGGAAGACCGTATGGACGCCGTCGAGCGAGGTATTGGTGCGGGACCAATCCTCCCCATACCGCTGTGTGGCCCACTGGCTGATCAACTCGGGGTCGCCGTTGCTGTCATTGACGGCACGCAGGACCTGCGCTTGCAGCTTGGCGTCGTAGTCGCCGGGAGGATCGGCCTCCGGCGTGGCGGACTGGGTTGCCGGGGGACAGGGGGTCGTTCCGGCCAGCCAGCTCTGGGGGGCGGCGGGAGCCAGGCCGAGCGACAGCGCCGGGGCCGTGTTCAGGCTCAGGGCCTTCGCCATGTCCAGATCCGCGGTGAGCTTGGGCACCCACTGCATACCCAGACGTTTGGCACCCTGGTCGTCGTAGTACGTCCGCGTCTCCTGCACCTTGGTGAGCCAGTAGATCGGCTTGCCTGGCCGAAACGGATTGAAACGCGGGATGGTCCCGAGTGCGTCCTTGATGCGCATCAGGTCGGTGAAGATGCCTTCTGCCGCGTATTGGCTGGTGGTTGCGATCGATACGGGCCCGACGGTCGGAATGCCGGGGATGTAGAACTGCAGCTCACCACGGAACTTGCACAGCCCCTGCAGGTACTCGGGGCAGCTATCCGGCATGCACTCGCCGCGCGGCACCAATTCGCGCCGGGGATGAAACTTCATCCGCTGCGCGCGTTGCTGCTGGACTTGCTCGGGGGTGACCGGCTCGCGGTACATGCAGTAGCGCTTGCCATCGGCCCCATAGCGGGACTCGTAATTGACCGCGGCGCCATAAGACTTGAAGGCGTGCGGGAAGAAGTCGAGCAGTTGATCGGTGTGGAAGACGATCGGGAAGCGGTAGAGACGGGTTACGTCGTCCCCGCGCTGCTCGCCGTAGGTGTCGAGGATATGCCGGGCGAATTCCGGCATCTCGAAGTCTGCCCCGGAGACGTTGAAGTGGGGCGTGTTCACGGGGCGGGTGGGATAGGCGATGTTGCACTGCGCGGCGATGGCCGCTTCGGCGTCCTTGAACTTCTGCTGGCCGGCGAGCGCCGGCGCAAATAGGGAGACGGCCTTGGGGTTCTTTGCGGCGGCTGCGGTGAGCAGCTTGGTACCACTGCGGATGCGACCCGATATATTCAGGCGCGCAGTGCCGTTGTTGAGTCGGTCCGACAGGATGGACTTCTCCATGATTTCTCTCCATGACGGGCAATCGCCGTAACGGTTTATCCACCGGCAAATCCGGTGGATCTTCATGTGTGCCTCGGAGAGGCTTGGGAAGTCCATGTGCCTGTGCACTGGAATGGCTAGGCCATTCCGCTGCGTCGGCAGCCGTTATTCGTCATCCATGCTGTCCTTGTCTTGCGAGAAGAAGAATGGGTCGATTTGCGGGTCGTGATCGGACCGGTTGCGCTTCCCGATAGCGAAAAGCAGGAGTACGGCCAGAATCAGCACGGCGAGTATTTCCATGGCGGCTTGCAGGGAGAGATTGAAGGGACGCCAAGGCGGGCCGGAATGGCCTGAGGCGACGATCGAAGGGGAAGGGCGCGGCGTGTGGGCAGGCGAACCCAACCTGGAGAGGCGAGGGTACCGGCACGACAAAACGCCAAAATTTTGAGAGTCAGCCAGCAAGTCCGCGACAAATCCGGTGCTGTTTTGCTGGAGACACATTGCCGCTTGCACGGCTGAAGAGTGGATTCATGATAAGGGGTAGCGCCGGTAAAGGAAAGCGGCGAGTCGCGTGCGATTTCCCGCCGGTTTCGCCCTGACCGGGTACAAGCGAAGCCCTAATAATGCTGCCATGGACCAGAATCCCTCGCTCGTCATCAAAAATTCGCATCGGATCGAAGAGGTGCGAACCCCCGTTGAATCACGCGCGACCATGCCGCTTCGGACGGCGCTGGTGTGCCGCCTGGTCAGGCGGGATTTTCACCTGTTGGCCACGAAGATGCGGGCCTTCGCGCAACTGCCTGGCTATATAAAGGCTCTCCGCCACGACCTGGATCAGTTGGAGACGGAGATCGATCTGCTGGACCTCCGCTGTCGCGCCATCCACCCGACGACGACCACGGTGATCTACGCCGAGGTGGCGTTGCGACTGGTGTCGGGGGAAGGGGCGCGCCTGTATCGGCTGCTGCGCCGCTTCGACGAAGCCTATGGCTGCCTGTATGTGGCGAGATTCGAGGGGCGCATCGATCGGGACCAGCAACTGGCCGTCTTGCCGCCGGTGCTGATGGCGTATGGCGCGGTCAAGATCAGCGCGCTGCGGATCCCGCGCAAGACGGCGCAGGAATTGTCCGACGAACATGGCATCGGCTAGGACGCTTCCCCAGAGGGCACGCTCGGCCGGCTGGATGTCCTGTACTTGCCTTCCGGCGCCCGCTCAATGCCGGTCTCAGCGACGAACAGGCTGGTGCGGCGCTTTCCGGCCGCGCTGATCCAGAGCTGCTCGCGCGCCCGCGTCATGGCAACGTACATCAGGCGCCGCTCCTCTTCCAGCGACCCGTGCTTCGAGGGCCATGCCTCTTCCTCGGCGCCGAGGATCCACACCCGGTCAAACTCCAACCCTTTCGAACTGTGCGCGGTCATGAGCGACACCCGAATGGCGTTATGCTCGCTTTCGTCCTTCTTTTTCTTCTGGCGAGCCAGGCGCAGCTCGTCGAGCCGCTCCTTCGGGCCMTTGCCGGCGGGGTGGTAAATCGCCGCCGCAACCTCCAACATGCGCTTGGTCCGGTCATCTTTTGCATGCAGCAAGAGCCACTCCTGAATACCGAGCAGCATCAGGTGGTACAGGCCCTCCTTGTCCAAGGAGGACCAGGCCTGATGGCGCTTGGCAAAGTCCTTCCAGATGGCAATGCCGTCAGGGGAGAGGGTAGTGGTCTCGAAGTCCTGCTTCGCGCCGATCCGGATGGCATTGCCGAAGAGCTGGTGGATCTGCGCGAGGTTGTCCTCGGACAAGCCGGCCCAGCCTAGCACCTGGTCGACGGCCCGCGCGCTCTGCGTGGCCACGGAGTCGATGACGGCGCCGAACAGAGCCACTTCCGGCTTGTCCAGCACCGACTCGCCGTCTGCCCGCCGATACGGGATCTGGCGTGCCACCAGCATGGCCTCGATCAGGTCCAGCCTGCGGTTGGCGCGCGTGAGCACCGCAAACGATGCATCGTCAGCCGTCGCGGCGGCGATGGCGTCGACACAGGCTTCAGCCTCCAGGTCGAAATCGCTGAAGCGCTCCCACTCGACGCGCCCGCCTGCGCCCTTGGCCGCCTGCAGGAGCTTGGGGATCCGCCCAAGGTTGGCCTGCACCATCTTGCCCGCGGACGACAGGATCTCGTCCCGGCAACGATAGTTGATGCCCAGCAGGATGGTGCTCGCCTGGAATTCCTTGGTGAACATCTGCATGCACTCATAGCCGAGCGCGCGGCGGAACGCATAGATGGACTGATCGTCGTCGCCGACCGCGGTGATCTGGCTGCCGGCGGCGCCATGGTGTGCGCCCCAGCGGTACTGGACGAGGTCGGTATCCTGAAACTCGTCAATCAGCAGGTAGTCGACCGGCAACGGCGTCATGGCGCCGGAGAACAAGGCCTCGTTGGTCTTCAGGAGAATGTCCTGGAAGTCGACCTGCCCGTTTCGCTCCAGGATGCGCTGATAGGTTTCGAGCATCTCCCGTTGCGCGTCCTCCAGGCCGTGGCCTTTGCCAGCGGCCTTCGCATCCTCGATCAAACGAGTCGCCTCATCGAGGTCGATCTCCAGGCCCGCTTGGGCGATGGCCCGGCGCAGATACCCGCGCCGCTCGCCTTCCCGCACGATGTCCCATGAGCGGTCGCCGTAGGGCGAGCGCATCTCCGCCAGGATGGCGCTGCCGAAGCCGCTGCGCCCCTTGGGGAAGCTCATCAGGAGATCGATCGAGTGAAACGTGCCGACCAGCAAGCGCGGCTTGGCCGCGTCGCCGGCGATGGCAACGATGCGCTCGCGCAGTTCCAGCGCGGCGTCTCGCGTGAAGGTCACAGCCGTGACGGTCGAGGCGCCGTCCGACAGCAAAAAGGCCGCTTTCGCGGCCAGAGTCTTGGTCTTGCCGGAGCCGGGGCAAGCCACGGCAAGACAGTGGGCGCGGCAGCGTGCCGCCTCGAGCTGCTCGGGGTTGAGACCCGCGAGCAGGCGCTCATCGCTCGCCATCAGATCGGCAGCGTTACGTCGGTGCCGCCGCCGGCGGCGCTTTCCGCCAGGCTCGACTGAAGACCGCTCACAGCCTCCACAATGGCTTCGTCACCTTTCGACCGGGTGTCCGCAGCCCGGCGACCACCGCGCGCAGCCTGACCGCCGGCATTCCTGGCCCGAGAGGCGTTCATGCCGATATTGGCCCGGGCGGCAAAGCGGAAGATCGGGCGAATCTTCTGCTTGGTCTGATAGCGCATCTGGTCGACCTCGCTGGGGTCGATCTTGCCGTTCCACTCGAGGTTGACCATCAACGACAGCAGCTGATCGTACATGGCGAAGACGCGCTGGAGCGCGAGACCTTCCCGCGAGCGGATCTGGATCGTCTCGTTATAGGTGGGCGCGGTGTAGGTCACCGCGATCGCGACCTCCGCATAGGCGTCCCGGTCGATCAGGGCCTGCGTAGCGTCCAGGTCCTTGCGCACGTCCGCCTCGACGGCGCCGATGAGCGTCTGCAGCTGCTCGCGCAGCTTGGTCGCCCGCTCCTGGCCGATCACGGCATCGCCGCGTCGGCGCATCAGTTCGGCACCCTTGTCGATGATGTAGAAGAAGCGGGTGAACGACGAGGCGACCACCTGGTCGTTGAGCGTGACGTGCTGCTGCACCGACGGAATGCCCGCAATCTTGCGCTTGAGTTCTTGCTTGCCGCGTTCGCGTTGCGCGCTGGCGCGGCGGATCTGTTCCTCGGCGCGGGCCCGGTCGGCCTCGTCGGTGGCCGATTCGGCATTGGCGGCACCCTGAGAGCTCTCGGCGGCGTCGGCTGCGAGGGCATCGCGGGATTCCTCGGCGGCCACGAGAAGTTCATCGTTCTCCGTGCCGAGGCCCCCTTCGAAGCTGTCCCGGTCGGATTCAACGGCAGTGAGTTGTGACATCGTGGTTTCCTTCTTTGGGTGGATGTCACTGAATCCTGCGTGAACCGCGCGAAGGCGTGCAGTCGAGTGCGTGGCGAAAACGTGCTCGATTCGTGTCTCGCGTCGCCGCAGCGATTGCATGACGCCACCTGGTTTTGCCCGCGCGGGCAAATTTATCCGCTGTAAGCCCTTGATTTATAAGAGTGGTGGAGAGTCATTCGGCCACTTCGTTGCCACAAATTCGCCAAATACGGTGAATTCCGAGTTGGACTAAACTTGGCGCCTTATTCGAGGGCAATCGCGTGCACGCCTTATACTCAAATGCCAGCATGTCTCCAGGAACTCTTCGGTTACGCGCGCGCGCGAATGCTTGTCTTATCTGCTTTCTAGCGGGCGTCGGCATTTCGCTGCCGCCTGCAAGTGGGTTGGGATATGCCTTGCTGCCGTTCGCGACCGACCATCCAACCGCAGCGGGACGCTTCGCGCGAGCCGCTTCATTGTTTCTTGGTGCCGCCTGGTGCGTCGCTGCGTCAGCATACGCGTCCGGATCATCGTTGTGGCTCGCCTTGGCGGCGCAGATAATCTATGCGGCATTGATGGCAATGCCGGCACTCTTGCCTGGCCCGTGGTGGCTCCGCGGTACGATGCAATTGGCATCGCCGTCGCTGCCGCCGCTTGCCTACTGGCTGTCCTTGCCACCGCTCGCCGGAGCGGGCTGGCTCTTCCCGGGGGCCGGATATGCCGGCGTCATCTTGTACGTCGGGATTTCCGTTGCAATAGCGGGCTGGCGGCGCGTGGATGGAACGATTCGTCAAGCGCTGGCCGTCTTCGTCATCGCAGCGTTCATGCTGGCGGCTGGTCTGAACCTGCATGCTTACAGGTATCCTCCGACAGGCGTATCGAGCTGGTCCGGCCTGCAGTTTAGTCCTGCGCCGCCAGTGCCACGAACCTTCGAAGAGGCCGCCCACGCGATGATCCAGCTTTCCCACGAAGTGCGGGAATCCTCGGCGACGGTGATTGTCGCGCCGGAGAACTGGCTAGGCACATTGCCATTGGCAGGTATGCGCCACCTTCGGGAAGCCTTGAAGACTGACCAACGCCTGTTGGTCGGAGGCATCACCACGCAGGACGGTGTGCTGCGCAAAGGTGTTTGGGATCTCCCCGGTGGGATCTTCACGCCCGCTATCGCGCCTATTCCGCTGATCGAACCGTATCCGACCGACTATGCCAAGGCGGGCAGTGTCATCGAGGTGGCTGGGCGGTCCGCCAGCTTGCTGGTCTGCTTTGAGGCGAGCACGTCGCTCCCGCTTTATCACCTTCACTATGGCGTGCCGGTGATTTTGATTGCTAACGGATGGTGGGACACACTCGGCGCACTAACTATTCAGCGATCGGTCACTAGATCGTGGGCGCGCCTATTTGGGAGTCCGCTCTTGCTCAGCGAAGCATTGCCTTGAGCATCGAGCACGATCGAATCGGCCGCATTTTTCTGGAGAACTTGTACCCCACGCGCGGGTCGTTTTCGCGTTCAATACCTCCATGCAATCCGATCTCAGCCCCAATCCCATTGCCCTTATCGGCGCGCGAACCGTGGCGCGAGGACCGACCGTCCTATCTGGTGTAGTAGGGCAGCAGCCATCGAAGCAAGGTCCCCGCAAACAGGTACGAAGCCTAGAGAGTGGGGACGCAGGAGCGACAGCACGGCGATCGGCTCTTCGCGCAATGACCTGGTGGCAGTTCCATCGGAAGCGCATCGGGCTGGCGATCCTGCTTGCGTCGCCCGTCCTTTTTGGCTTCGTTGGTCAGCAGTACTTTCTTCATCGCCAGAAAGCCGCAGCGCCAGTGACTGCGCACGCCTTCGTTTCCCCTACTTCTCCGTCAGTCGGAGGAGTATCAGCAGGGTTCGCTGAACAAGCCTCGGCATCGAAGGGACCCGTCGTTGCGGGGCCGATTGTCCAGCTTCACGCATCAAACCACTCTGAAGCCGGCGCCGATGGTCGGCTGGCGGCATCACCAGTACCCGCAGCGCCGTCGAACCCCACGCCCGTCTACGAGCCCGCGAAGTTGCCGCCTGTGTCACCGCCTCCCGCGGCCACGATCCCACAAGTAAACCTGCCACCCGCAGCCAACGCTGCAGCCGCTGTGCCGTTGCCACTGCCGGCGCCGCTACAGAACGGTGCCAAGGGGCGCGCGATGCAGACAACACCTTCCGGTGAGGATCTGGCAGGCGTGAAGGTGACGCTAAAGGGGACACCTGTAGGCCCGTCCAAAGCGACGCCGCAGAAGGCAGCCGATGCAGCACGGGCAACTCCGCACGAAACGGCCGCTAGCGCCGCCACTGAAGTTGCGCGCCCGCAAGTACCGCCATCGACATCTCAGCCGAGCTAAAAGAATGAACAACGTGAGCCCCCTGCAGCCGTTGACGCCCGCGTCTGCGGCACCGCTAGTACCAGCCGCCTCGCCGGAGACCCGAATCGCAAACGACGAAGAGCTACCAGGGTATCGGATAGATGGGAAGGAACTGGTGATCGACCACGCGGCCCAAGACGTTCGTCATGTCCTGCAGGCATCTTGCGCGATAGAGGGCACCATTGAGATTCTGGAGGGTGGACTCTTCATTGCCGGCAATCTGCCGACCGGTCGCATCGAGATTCCCAACGGCTCTCTCATCGTTGCGGAAGGCGCAGAGATTGGTGCCGAGGTCTCTGTCAAGCGATTGTTTAACCTGGGTACGATCAAGGTGTCGACGGTGACCGCGGCAGAGTTGCTTGTCAATTGGGGAAGGATCGACGCCAAGGAAGTCGCAACCGTGTCGTTACGCAATGGCGGAACACTGGTCGCCGAGCATATTCGCTATGGCGACATGGAATCTAGTGGCGTGCTGCAGGGCAACCTCGCCCAGGCCTCCTGATCGCATGTTCGGGGATCTGCCTCCCGCAATGCGCCGGCGCTGGGCACTGGGCCGGTTAGCGGCCCTACTGCTTGTCCTCTGGGCCAGTCGCGAAGGGGTGGATTGGCCAGCGCTCTGGGCGCTGATGCTCGAACACGTGAGCAAAAAATGAGGAGAAATCATGATGCCAAGTCTAAAGAAGCGGGCGTTTCTCATGTGCCTCGTTGCCTGTGTCGTGTTGTTGGCAAGCTGGATTGCGGGCGAAGTTGCTATCGGTCAGTATGCCCTCGGTAGAGCGTCAATCTTCAACGTTCGCCTGTTGGGTCGCGTCGGCGTGATCGCGTCTGATGTAGGACTCGGAGCATTGCTCGTCTTCTCGGTATGCCAATGCCTGGAGAAACGTCGAGTGGCGCTCACTAGCCCACAGGACAGCAAAAGACTGTAGTCAAGAGACCTGGCGGATCTCGCCACCGGACAGGTCAAGTCAACTAATGGCGAATGGTTTGGGCCAATTAAGCAAGCAAGATGGGGAAAATCGAAATGGAACAGGCAACCTAGCGAGGAGAGGGCCGTGAACCCAATCATCACTCTCGAGTACATCGGGGATGCGATCGACAACATGCGGGATGCGCGCACCACCCTCACTGCATTGAGGCGGACCGACCCCCTAGTCTTTGCACTTCTGCAGGAGGAAGGGGTTCTATCAACCATTGACGCCATCACAGCCACGGTCACGAAGCTGCGCGGGAACGTCCATGCCAAGACCTTTAGTATCGCGTGAGCCGGATGCAACGACTTTGTTTGATTGGCCCGCACGGAGCGGGCAAGAGCACGATAGGCAGGATGCTTGCGGACGATGGGTACTGGCACATCAGCATTGGGGCGCTGCGGCGGCTGGCACAGAAGGGCATGTCGCCGAGCGATATTCCGGTCCGGGTGATGGTCATGCTGCGCCACGCAGATGCCGGCCGGCCACTGCCAGACAGCGTGGCAGCCGCAGTGATTGCCTTGGCGCAAACACGGCCTCGCGTTGTCCTGGATGGCCTACCGTCCAGCCCCTCGCATCTGCCATTGCTGGACGAGAATTGGCGAATCGTCTGCGTGTCAGTCCCGGAGCAGTTGCGTATCGAGCGGCTAAGAATGCGGGCTGGACAATCGGCGCGCGCCTGGCTCGCGGGAGGCACTTCCGCGCGTGACCTCCAACTGGCGAGCGTCATCGAATGCGGTGGTCCGCGGGTCGAACGAATCGACAACAGCGCTGGCATCGAGGCGTGCCGAGAAGCTGTTCGGCAGCTAATGCGCAGGCACGCCGATGGCACTCAATAGACGCACGCCGGGGACGCGCAACATGGGCATTCGAACGAAGTATCGTGTGCCGGAGCAAGGATATCCAGTCCGCAGGAGCGACATGGTTGCACGGCAATTGCCTCGCCGACGCCTGGAGCACTGAGTGTGCCGAAATCGCCTGATCGCTTCACTAGGTAGTGAGCGCGTTCCGGGTCAATCAGACACTCTGCGCGGAGGCCGTCTCCGCCCCCCGACTCACCGTAGAGATTCCAATAGGCTTCGTACGCCCCAATGAATGCTTGTTGCGCTGCGTAGCCGTGTTTGATCCCAAGGGCGTAGAGCTTTAGGAGCACACTCGCTTGCAACTGTCGAGCGGGTCGCTCCATGTACCATTCCAGCGAGTGAGGGGTCTGCCCAGAAGGGGAGGCGAAACCCTTAATCTCCTTATAGATGGCGCGGGCGTCGGCGAGCCGGATCCCCGTGGCCGATGTGATCGTGACTGCCCTCGCGCCCATCTTGCACAGCAATCTAGCCTGACGAATCTTGATGCGGCTTATCGGTGTCTCTTTCAATTTCTCCCTCCTAACCCGGCAAGAAAACGGTGTGTCACCGCAGTCGTTCCGATCTCGCCGTCGAGTAGCGCCTTCGCCAGGTCGGGGGCGGAAAATCGAAATGCCCAGAGGGGGCGGCACGTTCCTATGAGGGGCACCAGCTGGCTCTGCCTGGCGCCTGCAAAGAGATCGAGCATTTGTTTTGATACCCCAGTGATCGCTTGCAGCAGGGTGTCTCCGTCGGTCGCTGCGGCAACCAATGCCCTAATCAACGCCTTGTTGGTTTCCTGAATTTCCGCTCGAACTAACTGGGAAAGCGCATGCTGGGGGAGAGCGTTTGGTCCCCGTGTAATCGTACCCTCGCCTTTCAGCTCCTTTGCCAAGTCGGCGGTCGACAGTTCAACGTCCCACACGGGGAAGCCCAACTTGTAGATGGTGTTCAGCTGAGTTGGTGTCGCTTTGGCGAAGAGCGTGAGCGTTTCCCGAGGCGTCCCCACGAACTCCGATGCAAAGCCATCTCCGGCATAGGCGGCAGTCACCAGTGTTCTAATCAAGGCCCTGTTGGCGCTCTGAATCTCCGTGCGAACAAGCCGAGACAGCGCGTCATTTACGAAGCCAGCCGGCGTGGGGTCCACTACGCTGCCTCCTTATTGCCGTATCGCTGGAGTGTCGGGAGGACGGTCGACAAGGCTTCAGCCATCTCGGAAAGGGCTTCCCTGGAGTCCACGCTGAGTTGTGATGTCTTCAAGAGTAATGTTGTGGATAGCTTCCCAAAGAATGCCTGAAAGTCAGATCGCAGGTTTCGGACAGTCTCGTCATCGGCTCGTGCGCGCGCCAAGTCCTCGGCCATTTGCCTTAGCGTTGACTCAGTATCATTG
>NZ_JBFTLX010000090.1:0-29473 GCF_056396665.1 Cupriavidus sp. 05T313
CCTTGTAGTCGTACCAGCCCGCGCCGGTCTTCTGGCCATAGCGGCCCTGTTCGCATAGCAGGTCGGCGGTCTTCGAGTACTGGATGTCCGGCTTGTCCACGGCGCGGCGCTTGCGGATGGCCCAGCCGATGTCGTTGCCGGCCAGGTCGCCCATGCGGAACGGGCCCATGGCAAAGCCGAACTTCTCGATGGCCTTGTCCACTTGCTCCGGCAGCGCACCTTCGTCCAGCAGGTAGCCGGCCTGGCGGCTGTACTGCTCGATCATGCGGTTGCCGATGAAGCCGTCGCACACACCCGACACCACGGCGGTCTTCTTGATCTTCTTGGCGACCTGCATGACCGTGGCCAGCACGTCCTTGCCGGTCTTTTCGCCGCGCACCACTTCCAGCAGCTTCATCACGTTGGCCGGGCTGAAGAAGTGCATGCCGACCACGTCTTGCGGACGCTTGGTGAAGGAAGCGATCTTGTTGACGTCCAGCGTGGAGGTGTTGGAAGCCAGGATCGCGCCCTGCTTCATCACTTCATCCAGCTTCTTGAAGACGATTTCCTTGACGCCCATTTCCTCGAACACGGCTTCGATGACCATGTCCGCGTCCTTGATCTCGTCATAGGACAGCGTGGTGGTCAGCAGGCCCATGCGCTGCTCGACCTTCTCCTGCGTGAGCTTGCCCTTCTTGGCGCTGTTTTCGTAGTTCTTGCGGATGGTGGCCACGCCACGGTCCAGCGCTTCCTGCTTGGTTTCCAGCATGATCACCGGGATGCCGGCGTTCAGGAAGTTCATGGTGATGCCACCGCCCATGGTGCCCGCGCCGATCACGGCGATCTTCTCGAGCTTGCGGGTGGCGGTGCCTTCCGGCACGTCGGGGATCTTGCTGGCGGCACGCTCGCCAAAGAAGGCGTGGCGCAGCGCGCGCGATTCCGGCGTGGTGATCAGGTACATGAAGCCTTCGCGCTCGTCCTTCAGGCCGGCATCGAACGGCTTGAGCGAGGCTGCCACGGCGTCCACGCACTTCAGCGGCGCGGGGAAGTTCTTGGCGACGGCTGCGACGGTGTTGCGGGCAAAGGCGATGAAGCCTTCCGCGTTCTCGTGCTTGACCTTCAGGTCGCGCACCTTCGGGTACGGGCCGGGGTTGGCCGCCGCCGTCCTGGCGAAGGCCACGGCCGCGGGCAGCACGTCGCCGTCGACGATCTCGTCGAACAGCTTGGTACCGGCAAACTTCTCGCTGGGGATGGCGTTGCCCGAGACAATCATGTTCAGGGCGGCTTCCAGGCCGATCACGCGCGGCAGGCGCTGCGTGCCGCCGGCGCCGGGCAGCAGGCCCAGCTTCACTTCCGGCAGGGCGATCTGCGCGCCCTTCGAAGCCACACGGTAGTTACAACCCAGCGCCAGTTCCAGGCCGCCGCCCATGGCCACGGAATGGATCGCCGCCACGACCGGCTTGGCCGAGCCTTCCACCACCTTGATCACCGAATGCAGCGTCGGCTCCTGGGTGGCCTTGGGCGTATTGAATTCACGGATGTCMGCGCCGCCGGAAAAAGCCTTGCCGGCGCCGGTAATGACGATGGCCTTGACGGCCGCATCGTCCAGCGCACGGGTCATGCCTTCGACGATGCCGAGCCGGGTGCCGAGACCCAGGCCGTTCACGGGGGGATTGTCGAGCGTGATGACGGCTACRCCGTCCTGAACCTGATACTGCGCTGTCATGCTGGTTCCTTTGGTAACTGGATGTTGTCTCGGGATTCGAATTCTCGAATGATGTTGTTCTGCGCGCTGTGGAGAGCGCCGGCGCGGCCAACGCCGCCGTGTTCCGCCCGACCACCGCCCGGCTGCCGGGGAACGCATGCCAGCGCCCCTTTGCCGGTGCCCGCCCCTGGTGCCGCCGGTGCAAGCGGGACAAGCATACACAAAATAGCACGGTCGTTCAATTTCATTTTGGGGCCCGTCCGGTGGCGCCATGCGCCCGGTTCATGGGCGAGCTCACCGGCGTGCATTCAAGCTGGGAAAGGCACCCGGAAAGCTAGGGTAAATCCGGACCGCCATGCCCCATGCAGCACATTCCCCTGATCCCGAGGAATGCCTCTAGTCACAGTAGGCGACTTTCCTGACATAAACCGCCATAACCCTCGGATTTACCCGGATAACCCGGTAAACTCGCGCCCTTTGCCCGCTCGGGCGCCCCACGAGGTGTCGCCCGTGCCGAAGCCGCGGCCCCGCCCGCCGAAGTTCCAGTGACCCTGATGTCTTCCCATCCTCATCCTCACCAGCACCCCGTCGTCGAGCACGACGACCTGCAGCGCAAACTCAAAGCCCGCCACCTGACCATGATCGCCATTGGCGGCGCGGTCGGCACCGGGCTGTTCGTGGCCTCCGGCGCGTCGATCTCCCAGGCGGGACCCGGCGGCGCGCTGCTGATGTATTGCCTGATCGGCCTGATGGTGTATTGCCTGATGACCAGCCTGGGCGAACTCGCCGTGCATATGCCGGTGGCCGGCTCCTTTGTCACCTACAGCGCGCTCTATGTGGAGGAAGGCTTCGGCTTCGCCCTCGGCTGGAGCTACTGGTTCAGCCTGGCCGTGACCATTGCCGTGGAACTCGTGGCGGCGCAACTGGTGATGCAGTACTGGTTCCCGCATGTCTCCGGCGTGGTCTGGAGTGCGGGCTTCCTGCTGCTGATGTTCGGCCTGAACGCGTTCTCGGTACGCGGCTTCGGCGAGGCCGAATACTGGTTCGCGCTGATCAAGGTGGCCACGATCCTGATCTTCCTGGCGGCGGGGCTGATGATGATCTTCGGCATCATGCAGGGCGGCCCGCAATCCGGCTGGCAGAACTTCACGCTTGGCGATGCCCCATTCGTCGGCGGCATCCCCGCCATGTTCGGCGTGGCCATGATCGCAGGGTTCTCCTTCCAGGGCACGGAAACCGTCGGCGTCGCCGCCGGCGAAGCCGCCGACCCGGCACGCACCATCCCGCGCGCCATCCGCCAGACCTTTTGGCGCATCCTGCTGTTCTATGTGCTGGCGATCCTCATCATCGGCGTGCTGATCCCCTACACCGACCCCAGCCTGCTGCGCAACGACGTCACCGACATCGGCGTCAGCCCCTTCGCGCTGGTGTTCCGCCACGCCGGCCTGGCCTTCGCCGCCGGGCTGATGAACGCCGTGGTGCTGACCGCGCTGCTCTCCGCCGGCACCTCCAGCATGTACGCCTCCACGCGGATCCTGTACGGCCTGGCCGTCAGCGGCCGCGCGCCACGGGCGCTCGCCCGGCTCTCGGCCAGCGGCGTGCCCTACAACGCCCTGTTCGCCACCACCGCCATCGGCGCCCTGTGCTTCCTCAGCTCGCTGTTTGGCGACAAGGCGGTTTACCTGTGGCTGCTCAACACGTCCGGCATGACCGGCTTTATCGCCTGGCTCGGCATCGCTGTCAGCCACTACCGCTTCCGCCGCGGGCTGGTGCACCAGGGCTTCAAGGCGTCCGACCTGGCCTACCGCTCGCCGCTCTATCCCTTCGGCCCGATCTTTGCCATCGTGCTGTGCGTGGTGATCGTGCTGGGCCAGAACTACCAGGCCTTCACCGACGTGCGCGGGCGCTGGATGGAGATTGTCGGCACCTATATTGGCGTGCCGCTGTTCCTGTTGCTCTGGCTCGGCTACCGGCTGGTACGGAAAACCCGGCTGATCGACTATGAAGACATGCCGTTCAACTGCAAGCGGGCGGCCGACCAGGCCACGGCCTCGCCGCTCGCGCAAGAAGCGGGCAGCCCGCTGATGCGCTAGCCACGCACCCCGGGCGTGCCACGCCCGGGGACCGGCCAGGCTTCCTGGTCATCCGGCGTGTCCCTTCAACGTGCCGACAGCAATTCCGCATAGCGCGGCAGGTCGACATTGCCGCCGCTGACCACGATGCCGACACGCTTGCCCTGCACCGGCAATCCCGCATGACGCGCCGCCGCAAGGCCAAGGCAGCCGGTCGGCTCGACCACCAGCTTCATGGCCTGCGCGAACATGCGCATGCATTCGATCAGCGCAAGGTCCGGCACGGCGACGATGTCGGTCACGCGGCGGCGAATCAGGGCGAACGTCAGCGCGCCGAGATGCTGTGCGCGCGCCCCGTCGGCGATCGTATCGGGCGGATCGATATGCACGATGGCGCCGCGGCGAAGCGACTGCTGCCCATGATTGCCGGTCTCGGGCTCGACGCCGTACAGCCGGCAGCCGGGCGAGAGCCGCTCCGTCACGAGCGCGGCACCAGCGAGCAGGCCGCCACCACCCTGGCAAACGAGCAACGCATCGAGCGGTCCGGTTTCCTCGATCAGTTCGCGCGTGACCGTGCCCTGTCCGGCGATGACATCGGCATGGTCGTATGGCGGGATCAGGGTCAGTCCGCGCTCCTCCGACAAGCGCTGCGTGATCGCTTCGCGGTCGTCCACCTGGCGGTCGTACAGGACCACCTGCGCACCGCAGGCGCGGGTCGCCTCCACCTTGGACGCCGGCGCGTCGCGCGGCATCACCACCGTCACCGGAATGCCAAGCACCTGCCCGGCGAGCGCGATGCCTTGCGCGTGGTTGCCGCCGGAGAACGCGATCGCGCCACGGCGGCGCTGCACGGCATCGAATCGCGCCAGGGCATTGAATGCGCCACGAAACTTGAAGGCGCCGGTGCGCTGCAGGTTCTCGCACTTGAAGAACAGTTCGGCCCCCACCCAGGCATCCATCGCCGGCGAGCGCAGTACCGGCGTGCGCCATGCGTGCCCGGCCAGCCGGCTCGCGGCGGCCACCACATCGTCGTAGGTCGGCAGGACTTCGCTCATCGGCCGGCTCCCCGCATCGCAGTTGGACAGGACACCGGCCTCACTCCGCTGCCTGATCGGTGGGCTGCTTCCAGGCGGCCAGCACTTCGGGAGACGGCGTCAGTGCGAGGTTGATGCCGCGTGCGCCGATGGGCTGCTGGAACCAGCGCTTCTGCAATGCGACCACCTCGGGGCCGGCGAAGACCGATGTCAGCGTCTGGTCGACCAGTTGCTTCCACTCGGGATCGGATTTCGGCAGCATCAGCGCATTACGCTCGATGGACAGCGCCGGTCCGGCAACGGTGTACTGAGACGGGGCCTTCGAATTCGCGCGCAGGCCGTACAGGACCACATCATCCAGCACGAACGCCTGGGCGCGGCCGGTCTCCAGCAACAGGAAGGACTCGTTATGATCCTTCGCATACACGTCGTTGAATGCGTACTGGGGCTTCAGCCGGCGCACGTGGCGGTCGCCGGTGGAGCCCGCGCTGGTGACGACCACCTTACGCGGCTCTGCGCCGTCAGCGGCAGCCAGCGCACCTTCAGGTCCTTCAAGCCGAGCTTCTGGCGCGCGGCCTCGGCCACGCGCAGGCACAGGTCCACGGCGTAGCCCGAAGGCTGCCCCTTGATGTCGGAGAAAGAGAACGGTAGCGCGCCCTCGCGATAACCCATTGTGATCGTGCCCGATTCACGGATCTGCTCCAGTATCGGGCTCTGGGCATTCGCGGCCAGGGGGGCCGTGAACGTAGCGAGGGCTAGCAGCGCGGCGAAGGCGCGTGTTGTCAATGCGGAAGGAGAGGACATGGCAGGCGTTCAGGAAAAGCGCGTAGCGTATTGCGCACAGCGCTCCGGCCAAACAATATCTTTTTTATAAGTGCATGCCCGCCCGCCTCATAAGCTAATCGCTTTTCCGAGCAAGCCGGCAAGTAGCCGCGCGCTTGCTCCTGCGTGGCACCTGGCATGCGGGAGCTGCGTCATGGCCAAGCCTCAGCCGGGTCGAACCTTTCCTGGCCGGTGCGGCCGTTGTCAGTTCGAGACATTTCGAGACACTTGCCTGTCATGCTCCCGTCACACTCCTTTCATGCCGCCGTCACGCTGACCATGCATCGTAGTGGTCTTTCGACTCGATTGTTCACCTACATGCGCATGCTTCCGTCCGCGACCGTCACTGCTGTAATCACCATCACCGCTGCCGCATGGGCCCTGCCCGCCGTGGCACAGACGGCCGCCGCGCCCGCCTACCCCGCCACCCTGGCCGGCCATGCCATCCTGCCGGCCGAGAACTTCATTGYCGCGCCCAAGGATGCGCCGCAGGACCTGCAGGCGAGCGGCAAATTCACCACCGGCGCGCGCGTGGAAAAGCTGGGCAGCGTGGAAGGCCAGTCGAACAACCGGCCCACGGGTGTCTCCGTGCCCTTCAGGGGCCAGCCGCTGCAAGGGCATTCCGGCATCAAGCACATGGCTGACGGCAGCTTCTGGGTGCTGACCGACAATGGCGCCGGCAGCAAGGCCAACTCGCCCGACTTCATGCTCTACCTGAACCACTACAAGGTGGACTTCAAGAGCGGCAAGCTTCGGCGCCTCGGCACCGTGTTCCTCCACGATCCGGACAAGAAGGTACCCTTCCGCATCGTCCACGAAGGGACCAAACAGCGCTACCTGACGGGATCGGACTTCGACACCGAGAGCTTCCAGTTCGCCGGCGGCGCGCTGTGGATCGGCGACGAATTCGGCCCCTTCCTGATCAAGGCCGACCTGCAAGGCAAGGTGCTGGCCGTGTACGACACGCTGGTCGACGGCAAGCCCGTGCGCTCCCCCGACCACCCTGCCGTAACCACGCCCGGCGTGCCGGGTGGCGCGGTGGATTTCCAGGTCAAGCGCTCCAAGGGCTTCGAAGGCATGGCCTCGTCGCCCGACGGCAGCAAGCTCTATGCGCTGCTTGAAGGCCCGGTCTGGAACGCCCAGGCCAAGGACTTCGAACGCACCGACGGCAAGGAAACCCTGCGCGTGCTGGAGTTCGACACCCAGGCCGGCAAATGGACGGGCCGCTCGTGGAAGTACCCGCTGGAAGCCAACGGCAACGCCATCGGCGACTTCAACATGATCGACGCCACCACGGGCCTGATCATCGAACGCGACAACGGCGAAGGCACGGCCGACAAGGCCTGCCCCGAAGGCCAGAAGCGCAGCGACTGCTTCTCCGACATCGCCAGGTTCAAGCGCATCTACAAGGTTGAGCTGACCGATGCCAACGCCGGCGGGCCGGTGCGCAAGATCGGCTATATCGACCTGCTCAATATCGCCGACCCCGACAAGCTGGCCCGCAAGCCGCTCAACGACGGCGTGCTCAAGTTCCCGTTCTTCACGATCGAGAACGTAGACGTGGTGGACCCCACCCATATCGTGGTTGGCAACGACAACAACCTGCCGTTTTCCAGCAGCCGAGAGCCTGACAAGGCGGACGACAATGAGTTGGTGTTGCTGGAGGTCGGGGAGTTTCTGAAGGCGAAATAAGCGTCGGCGAGGCGGCGCCGTTGCTTCCAGCCGATGGCGAAGCGAACGATCGCCAAATGGTAAATCAGCCAGCGCATGCTGGCTGTTTTACCAATGTCCCGCGTCATATCGAACACCGGGCACCAACCGCCCTACACCTCCAGCCATTCCTTGCGAATGGCCGCATTCGCCTTGAGATCCTGCGGCGAGCCTTCGAACACAATGTGCCCGTGCCCCATCACGTAGACCCGCTGGGAAATATCCAGCGCGATGGCCAGCTTCTGCTCGATCAGCAGCACCGACACGCCACGCTCCTTCAGCACCTTCAGGTAGTCGCCCACCAGCGTGACGATCATCGGGGCCAGCCCTTCGGTGGGCTCGTCGATCAGCACCAGGTCGGGGTCGCCCATCAGCGTGYGGCAAAGCGTGAGCATCTGCTGCTCGCCGCCGGAGAGCACGCCGGCGGCCGTGTTCTCTCGTTCCTTCAGGCGCGGGAACATGTTGTACATGTCCTGCACCGTCCAGCGGGGCTTGGACTGGCGCGGATTGCGCTTTTCGCCCAGCAGCAGGTTCTGGCGCACCGTCAGCGTGGGGAAGATATCGCGGTTTTCCGGCACATAGCCGATGCCGAGGTGGGCGATCTCGAAAGTGCGCCGCCCGAGGATCTCCTCGTCGCGAAAGCGCACCGAACCCTCCGCCTTGACCATGCCGAGGATGGCCTTGGCCATGGTCGAGCGTCCCACCCCGTTGCGGCCCAGCAGCGCGACGATTTCGCCTTCGTCGATATGCGCATCGACCCCGTGGAGGATATGGCTCTTGCCGTAGTAGGCGTGCAGTCCCTGCACGTCCAGCATGCGCTTGCCCATCAGTGCGCTCCTTCGGTGGCGGGTTCGTCGAGGGTGGTACCCAGGTAGGCTTCCTTGACCTTGCGGTTGGCGCGGATGGCCTCGGGGGTGTCGGTGGCGATGACTTCGCCGTAGACCAGCACGGAGATGCGGTCGGCCAGGCCGAATACCACGCTCATATCGTGCTCCACCATCACCAGCGTCTTGCCCACGGTGACACGGCGGATCAGCTCCACCGCGTGGTCGGACTCCGAACGGCTCATGCCGGCGGTGGGTTCGTCCAGCAGGATCACTTCCGCGCCGCCGGCGATGGTGATGCCGATCTCCAGCGCGCGCTGCTCGGCATAGGTGAGCAGGCTGGCCTGGGTATTGCGGCGGTGATGCAGGCCGATCAGCTCCAGCACTTCCTCGGCGCGCTCGCGCGCGTCGCGCAACTCCGACAGGCGATGCCAGAACGAGTACTTGTAGCCCAGCGACCAGAGCACCGCGCAGCGCAGGTTCTCGAACACCGACAGCCGGTGAAAGATATTGGTGATCTGGAAGCTGCGCGACAGCCCCATGCGATTGATCACGAAGGGTTGCAGCCCGCCGATCTCCTGCCCGTTTAGCCTGACCGTGCCCGAACTGGGCGCGAAACGGCCGGAGATCAGGTTGAAAGTGGTCGACTTGCCGGCCCCATTGGGGCCGATCAGCGCATGGCGCTCCCCCTTGGGGATGGTCAGGTTGACACCCCGGATGATTTCGGTCTGGCCGAACTTCTTGCGCACATCGTTCAATTCCAGCGCGGCGCTCATGCCGTACCTCCCGCCATTTCGGCTTGTACCTTGTCCCAGGTGGCGCGCACCCGCGTCCGCGCGGCGCGGCAGGCCAGCAGGCCGGCCACCCACAGTGCGGCCGCCACCAGCCACGGCGTGACGGTGCCGGCGTCGAAGCCGATACGGAACAGCGTCATCGCGGTGCCATTCGCGCTATCCACCTGCACCTTGTAGATCAGTTCCACGGTAAGGATCACCGCGGCCAGCAGCACCAGCCCGGCGGCCGCGGCGCGGCCATAATCCGGCAGCATGCGGCGCAGCTTGCCGCGCGCGAGCAGCGGCACCTGCATCATCAGCAGGCTGGCGATACCGCCCGGCACGAACATGACCATCAGCACGAAGAACAGGCCAAGGTACAGCAGCCACGCCTTGGTCAGGTCCGACAGCGCCACCGCGAACAGGATGAACACCACGGCGCCGATCACCGGCCCGAAGAACACGCCCGCGCCACCGATGAAGGCGGCTAGCAGCACCCCGCCCGAGCGTACCGCGCTGACGTTTTCCGCCGACACGATCTCGAAGTTGATGGCCGACAGCGCGCCTGAAATACCGGCGAAGAAGGCAGACAGGATCAGCACCAGGTAGCGCACGCGCTGGGTGTTATAGCCGATGAACTCGACCCGCTCCGGGTTGTCGCGCACCGCGTTGGCGATGCGGCCGAGCGGCGTCTGCGTCCAGGCGTACATCGCCACCATCGACAGCAGGCACCACACCGCGATCAGGTAGTACACCTGCCGTCCCGGCCCGTAGGTGATGCCGAACACCGGATCGCCCACCATGCGGTTGGTGGAAATGCCGCCTTCGCCGCCGAAGAAATCGGGGAACATCAGCGAACTGGCGAACACCATCTCGCCGATGCCCATGGTGATCATGGCGAAGGTGGTGCCGGATTTCTTGGTGGTGACGTAGCCAAACAGCACGCCGAAGAAGGCGCCGGCCAGGCCGCCCACCACCGGAAGCAGCGACACCGGCAGCCACACCTTGCCCGCGCCCACCATGTTGAGCACATGGATGGCAATAAACGCGCCCAGGCCCGCATAGACCGCATGGCCGAACGACAGCATGCCGGTCTGCCCGAGCAGCATGTTGTAGGACAGCGCGAAAATAATCATGATGCCCATCTGCGACATCAGCGTGATGGCGAAGCCGCCGGAGAAAAACAGCGGCATCACCAGCATCAGGAACGCAGTCAGGCCCCAGATGATCCAGCGCGCCAGGTTCAACGGGCGGTAGCGCATGGTGCGGCCGGTCACGACCGCCTCGCGGCGTTGTTGCATTGTCGTCTCCATGCTGTCAGCCCTCCCTCGTACCCATCAAACCACGCGGGCGGAAAATCAGCATCACCACCAGCAACAAATACGGCAGGACCGGGGCCACCTGCGCCACCGTGAGCTTCCATAGCGAAGACAGCGGCGTGCTGTCGGTAATCTGCAGGCCGATCGAGCCCAGCAAGCCTGCCAGCGAGGCATCGAGCGTGACGGCGAAGGTTTGCAGCACGCCGATCAGCAGCGAGGCAATGAACGCCCCCACCAGTGACCCCATGCCGCCCACCACCGCCACCACGAAAACGATCGACCCCACGGCCGCCGCCATCGACGGCTCGGTGATGAAGGCATTGCCCCCGATCACGCCTGCCAGCCCCGCCAGCGCGGCGCCGCCGCCAAACACCATCATGAACACGCGCGGCACATTGTGGCCAAGCGCCTCGACCATCTCGGGATGGGTCAGCGCGGCCTGGATCATCAGCCCGATGCGGGTGCGGGTGAGCACCAGGTAGATCGCCACCAGCATGGCCAGCGACACCAGCATCATGAAGGCGCGGTATTTGGGGAAGGAGGAGGTGAATACGGTAAACAGCGGGCCATCCAGTTCGGCCGGAATGCGGTAAGGCACGGCGGCAAGGCCCCATACCAGCTTGACCCCTTCCTCGATCAGGTAGRCCAGGCCGAAGGTGAACAGCAGCTCGGCCACGTGTCCGTATTTGTGCACGGCACGCAGCCCGAAACGCTCCACCAGCGCCCCGGCGCCGGCCACCAGCAGCGGCGCGAAGATCAGCGCGGGCCAGAAGCCGATCTTGCTGGCGATGGTGTAGGCGAAATAGGCGCCCAGCATGTAGAAACTGGCGTGCGCGAAGTTCAGCACGCCCATCATGCTGAAGATCAGCGTAAGCCCGGAAGAGAGCATGAATAGCAGCAGCCCGTAGCTGACGCCGTTCAATAGAGAGATGACGAAGAATTCCACAACATATCCTTCAATCTGGCACCGGTCAGCCTGCTGGCTGCCGCTGGCCGGTCTGGAAACGGATGCACGCGGGTGCGCGTCACCCGCCCGCGGCGACAGACGTCGCCCCGGGCCGACCGAAGTATGCAGGATCGGGCCGGCGCGCCGGACCTGGCCGCGCTGCCCGCCAAGCGCAGGCTTAGCCCGGGCGCTTCATCTGGCAGGAAGTCGGCTGCGCTGCCACATACTGGTCCATCAGCGCATCGGTCTTCCAGCCAAAGCCGGTGTTTTCCTGGTCGAACTTGATCTCCTTGCCGTCGACCTTGGTCCAGGTAGCCACCACCAGCGACTGCTGGGCCTGGTGGTCCGAACCGCGCATCTCCACCGTACCGTTCAGGCTGTCGGCCTTCATCCCTTCGAGCACCTTGGCCACCTTGACCGGATCGGTCGACTTGGCATCCGTGAACGCCTTGCCCAGCATGGCGATGCCGGTATAGGCGGCCATCACGTAGAAGTCGTCGTTGTACTTCTTCTTGAAGCCTTCGATGACATCGCCGCCCTTGAAGCCCTTGTTGTTGGGGTTGTAGTAGCCGACGTACTTGACACGTCCGGCTTCCGACGGCCCCATGGCGGTCGGCACGCCGGTGGTGGCGCCGTAGTAGGTGTAGTAGTTGGTGGTCAGGCCCGCGTCCTTGCCGGCCTTGATCAGCAGGGCCAGGTCGCTGCCCCAGTTGCCGGTGATCACGGTGTCGGCGCCGGAGGCCTTGATCTTGGCCGCGTACGGGGCAAWGTCCTTGACCTGGGCCAGCGGGTGCAGGTCGTCGCCGACGATCTGGATGTCCGGACGCTTGCGCTTCAGGTAGTCCTTGGCGGCGCGCGCCACCTGGTGGCCGAAGGAGTAGTTCTGGTTGATCAGGTAGACCTTCTTGACGCCGGGATCCTTGGCCAGGTAAGTGGTCAGCGCTTCCATCTTCATGTCGGAGTTGGCGTCCAGGCGGAAGTGCCAGTAGTTGCACTTGCTGTTGGTCATGTCCGGGTCCACCGCGGCGTAGTTCAGGTAGACGATCTCCTTGCCCGGATTACGCTCGTTGTGCTTGGCCACCGCGTCTTCCAGCGCCAGGCCCACCGAGGAGCCATTGCCCTGCACGATGTAGCGGATGCCCTGGTCCACCGCCTGCTTGAGGATGGTCAGGCTTTCCTGCGGCGAGAGCTTGTTGTCGAAGCCAACCACTTCAAACTTGTGCCCGCCACCCCAGTTTTTCTGGTTGGCGATGTCCGCGACGAACTGCCAGCTCTTGAGCTGGYTCTGGCCCACCGGCGCCATCAGGCCGGACAGCGGATCGATAAAGGCGATCTTCACCGTATCGGCAGCCGCGACCCCGGAACCCATTGCCGCGAAAATGGCCGTGGCGGCCACGAGCGGACGCAATCTGATCATGCTTGTCTCCTTCGGTTTTATTGTTGGCTGTAATTTCCGGTTCGCGGCGGCGCCCTCTCCCGAAACCTCGGCGCGCCTCGAACCTTCGTGCAGGCGCCGGCCGTATGGCCGGCAAGGATTGGCGGCTCTGTGGCCGCCTTCGCTTGGGGTCAGGCCGCCGGCAGGCGGTAGTCCTTGAATTGCTCGCGCAGCTTGAGTTTCTGCATCTTGCCGGTGGCGGTCAGCGGAATCTCGGTAACAAAAGCCACATCGTCGGGGATCCACCATTTGGCGACCTTGCCTTCGAAGTATTTGAGCAACTCCTCGCGCGTCACCTCGGCACCGGGCCGCTTCATCACGACCAGCAGCGGGCGCTCATCCCATTTGGGGTGATAGCAGGAGATACAGGCCGCCATATGCACCGCGGGATGGGCGGCTGCCACGTTCTCGATATCGATCGAGGAGATCCACTCGCCGCCGGACTTGATCACGTCCTTGCTGCGGTCGGTGATCTGCATATAGCCGTCGGGATCGATGGTGGCCACGTCGCCCGTGGGGAACCAGCCATCCACCAGCGGCGAAGCGTCGTTGCGGTAGTAGTGCTCGATCACCCAGGGACCGCGCACGTGCAGGTCGCCGAAGGCCTTGCCGTCCCAGGGCAGTTCGTTGCCGTCGCCGTCGACAATCTTCATGTCCACGCCGTAGATCACGCGGCCCTGCTTTTCCTGGATCTTCTGCCGCTCGTCTTCCGGCAGGCCGTCGTGGCTAGCCAGCAGGCTGCACGACGTGCCCAGCGGCGACATCTCGGTCATGCCCCAGGCGTGGATGGTTTCCACGCCCAGTTCCTTGAGCGTGCGGATCATGGCCGGCGGCGCCGCCGAGCCACCGATCACGGTGCGATGGAACGTGGAGAACTTGAGCTTGTTGGCCTGCACGTACTGCAGCAAGCCCAGCCACACCGTGGGCACGCCGGCCGAGAAGGTCACCTTCTCCAGCTCGAACAATTCGTAGAGTGAGGCGCCGTCGAGCTTGGCGCCCGGCAGCACCAGCTTGGCCCCGACCAGCGGCACCGAATACGGCAGGCCCCACGCGTTGACGTGGAACATCGGCACCACGGGCAGGATCACGTCGCGCGCCGAGCACCCCAGCGCATCCGGCAGCGCGGATGCGTAGGAATGCAACACGGTGGAACGGTGCGAATACAGCGCGCCCTTGGGGTTGCCGGTGGTGCCGGAGGTGTAGCACAGGCTGGACGCTGTGTTCTCGTCGAACTGCGGCCAGGCGTAGTTGCCGTCCTGCGCGTCGATCAGGTCTTCGTAGCACAGCAGCGGCACCTTGGCGTCGGCCGGCATATGCGCGCGGTCGCTCATCATCACCCAGCCCTTCACGCCCGGGCAATGCGCCGCCACGCCTTCCACCAGCGGCAGGAAGGTGGCATCGAAGAAGACGTACTGGTCCTCGGCGTGATTGATGATGTAGGCGACCTGCTCAGGGAACAGGCGCGGGTTGACGGTATGGCATACCGCCCCCGAACCCGACACCGCGTAGTAGATCTCCAGGTGGCGATAGCCATTCCAGGCCAGCGTGCCGACACGGTCGCCCGACTGCACGCCCAGCGCGGCAATGGCCTGGGCCAGTTTGCGGGCACGCAGCTCGCAGTCGCGATAGGTATAGCGGTGCAGATCGCCTTCGGTCCGTCGCGAGACGATTTCCGTGCCGCCATAGTGGCGGGCGGCGTGCTTGATGATGGAGGAAATGAGCAGGGGTTCGCTCATCATTTGACCCATCAATGCCATGGAATAGTCTCCTGAAATTTTTTGAGATTCGTTAGAAAAACGAACAACCGTTCTATTTTTTGGCCGATTGTTGCCATCCATTGATGAAACGTCAACGGGAATCCTTTGTGCAGCGCCATATCCGGAAGGCTGGGTTGCTGCACTCCGGCCCCATCGCGGTGCGTCGGGGACGGGACTTAAGGAATAACCGGAAACATTGTGGTGGCAACGGCGGTCAGAGATGCGAACGACGGCGTGGAAGTACAATACCGCCTGCCATGTTGCACCTCAACATGTCGTTTTCCCTAGCCTGCAAGCGCACTTGCGAGAAATTCGACATGCTGGCGCTGCAGTGCCCAGCCACCCACAGTGATGCCTCAGTGAACTCTCCCGAGCCAACCGGCGCCCCCCGCGCCTTGCCTGAAGCCGCCAGCCCCGCCCAACTGGACGCGGCTGCGGCCGTCCCGCCGTTCACGACCGTGCCCGGCTTTGCCGACCTGGGAGCGCGCTTCTTTACCCGGCTTGCCCCGACGCCGCTACCCTCCCCACGGCTGGTAAGCGTATCGCCGGCGGCCGCCGGCCTGCTGGGCTGGAACGCGGATGATGCAACACAGCGTAGCTTCATCGAAATTTTTGCAGGAAATCACGTACCCGAGTGGGCGGATCCTCTTGCCAGCGTCTATTCCGGCCACCAGTTCGGCGTCTGGGCCGGCCAGCTGGGCGACGGGCGCGCGATCCGCCTGGCGGAAGCGCGCACCGCCGGCGGCCCCTGGGAAATCCAGCTCAAGGGCGCGGGCATGACGCCCTACTCGCGCATGGCAGACGGCCGCGCCGTGCTGCGCTCCTCGATCCGTGAATACCTGTGCTCGGAAGCCATGTTCGCGCTGGGCGTGCCCACCACCCGCGCCATGTGCATCGTCGGCTCGGACGCTCCTGTGCGACGCGAAACCATCGAGACCGCCTCCGTGGTGACACGGCTGGCGCCCTCCTTCATCCGTTTCGGCCATTTCGAGCATTTCGCCGCGCGCGAGGATATCGGCGCGCTGCGCCAGCTCGCGGACTTCGTCATCAACCGCTTCATGCCGGAATGCCGCGAGGACAAGCAGCCGTACCAGGCGTTGCTGCGCGAAGTCTCGCTGCGCACCGCGGACCTGATGGCGCATTGGCAGGCGGTAGGCTTCTGCCACGGCGTGATGAATACCGACAATATGTCGATTCTCGGCCTGACCATCGACTACGGCCCCTTCGGCTTCCTCGATGCCTTCGACGCCAACCACATCTGCAACCACACGGACACGCAGGGCCGCTACGCCTACAGCCAGCAGCCGCAGGTTGCGTTCTGGAACCTCCATTGCCTGGCCCAGGCGCTGATGCCGCTGTGGCGCGAGGGCGATGGCAAGGACGAAGGCGAAGCCGGCAAGGCCGCCACCGATGCCGCGGTGCAAGCCGCGCGCGCCGCGCTCGATCCGTTCCGCGAGCGCTATGCCGCGGCCTTTTTCCGGCAATACCGCGACAAGCTGGGCCTGCGTCCAACGGGCGCCGGCGACGAGGACGACGAACCGCTGCTGACCGACCTGTTCCAGTTGCTCCACACACAGCGCGTGGACTACACCTTGTTCTGGCGCAATCTCGCCCGCATCTCTTCCGTCGATGGCAGCCAGGATGCGCCGGTGCGCGACCTGTTCCTGGATCGCGCGGCATGGGATGCCTGGGCCGACAAGTACCGCGCACGGCTGCGTGCCGAGAACTCCGTCGACGCCGCGCGGGCGGTGGCCATGCTGGCGGTCAACCCCAAGTACGTACTGCGCAACCACCTGGCCGAAACCGCCATCCGCCGTGCTCGCGAGAACGATTTCAGCGAGGTTGACCGCCTGCTGGCTGTGCTGTCGCGCCCTTTCGACGAGCAGCCCGAAGCGGAAGGCTATGCCGCGTTGCCGCCGGACTGGGCCGCGGGGCTGGAAGTGAGCTGTTCGTCATAAGCACGCGGCCACGCTGTAAGGATTGGCAGTCGAGATACGACCAACTGGCCGTGGGTGACGAAAAGCGATCGTTTCCCAGCCAACCAGAAAGGAAAGCCGGATATGACCACGCAAAAGACCGAAGCCGAGTGGCGCGAGCAACTCTCCGACATCGAATACCGCGTTGCCCGCGAGGCGGCCACCGAAAGGCCCTTCACCGGCCGCTACTGGGACCACTGGGAGCGCGGCACCTACCGCTGCGTCGGCTGCGGCACGCCGCTGTTCGAAGCCAGCACCAAGTTCGACGCCGGTTGCGGCTGGCCCAGCTACTTCCGCCCCATCAACGGCGAGGTGATCGATGAGCACACCGACCGCACCCACGGCATGGTACGGGTGGAAGTCCGCTGCAAGGAATGCGGCAGCCATCTCGGCCATGTTTTCGAAGATGGCCCTGCGCCCACCGGTCTGCGCTACTGCATCAACTCGGCTGCGCTAAAATTCGATGAGCGCGACCCCGCCGACTTCGATGCGGGTGACGCCGCGCCGACATCGCCCGACACGCCGCGCTAAGCCCGAACCGCCCGCGCGGCGGTTCGCCGCCAACCCTGTCCTCGACCTTGCGTCGCTCAATCCAGTCCGCATGAAATTCCTGTTCGACCTGTTTCCGGTCATCCTGTTCTTCGTCGCCTTCAAGTTCGCGGGCATCTACGCCGCCACCGGAGTGGCCATCGCCGCCACCGTGGTGCAGATCGGCTGGGTCTGGCTGCGCCACCGCAAGGTCGAGCCGATGCAGTGGGTCAGCCTGGTGATCATCTCGGTGTTCGGCGGCGCCACGCTGCTGCTGCACAACGAGACCTTCATCAAGTGGAAGCCCACCGTGCTGTACTGGCTGTTTGCCGCCACGCTGACGCTGTCGGCGCTGATCTGGCGCAAGAACCTGATCCGCGCCATGCTGGGCAAGCAGGTGACCATGCCGGAAGCCGCCTGGGGCAAGCTCAACGCCGCCTGGGCCGCCTTCTTCGCCGTGATGGGCGTGGTCAACCTCTACGTGGCGTACCAGTTCTCCACCGATGCCTGGGTCAATTTCAAGCTGTTCGGCAGCATGGGCCTGATGCTGGTGTTCATCCTGGCGCAAAGCGTCTGGCTGTCGCGCCACATGCAGGAAAACACCTCCGAGTAAGCGCCCCGGCGGGCCGTTCCCGCCGCGCCTTCCAAGACTGACCGTCCGGCCCCGGCCGGACTCCCACCAGGACAAGCACAAACGCCGATGGCCGCAGAACCCGCACAAATCGAAGCCCTGCTGCGCGCAGCCCTTTCTCCCTCCCGCGTAGAGGTGCGCGACGACAGCGCGCTGCACGCCGGCCATGCCGGCGCCGCCTCCGGCGGCGGGCACTATCACGTGACCATCGTCAGCGGGCAATTTGCCGGCAGCACCAGGGTGGCACGCCACCGCATGGTGTATGATGCGCTGCGCGATCTGTTCCCCACGCAAATCCATGCGCTGGCAGTGACGGCGCTGACCGACCAAGAACTTGAATCCCGCGAAACCTCCCGCGATTCCTCGAGCAACTCTCAGACCTGATTCCATGAAGACCACAGTCCTCTCGTTCAGCCTGGCGGCTGTGCTTGCCGCTGGCAGCTTGCCCGCCCTCGCCCAGAACGCCGCCGTCGTGAATGGCAAGGCGATCCCCTCGGCCAAGCTGGACAAGCTGATAGCCGGCACCGGACAGCCTCCCAGCGCAGAACTGCGCGACCGTGCCCGCACCATGCTGATCGACCGTGAGCTGCTGCTGCAGGAAGCCAACAAGCGCGGCCTGACCCAGCGCGATGACCTGCAGGAACAACTGGAACAGGCCAAGCTCAATGTGCTGGCCGGTGCCGTCTTCGAAGACTACGTCAAGACCCACGGCGCCAGCGACGAAGAACTGCGCAAGCAATACGACAAGATCAAGTCCCAGTTCGGCAGCGGCAAGGAATACCACGCCCGCCACATCCTGGTGGAAAAAGAAGCCGACGCGCGCGCCATCATCGCCAAGATCAAGGCCGGCGCCAAGTTCGAAGACCTGGCCAAGGCCTCGTCCAAGGACCCGGGCTCCGCGGCCAACGGCGGCGATCTTGACTGGGCCAACAGCAGCAGCTACGTGCCGGAATTCTCCGCCGCCATGACGGGGCTGAAGAAGGGCCAGATGACCGAGACCCCGGTCAAGACCCAGTTCGGCTGGCACATCATCCAGCTCGACGACGTGCGCGACGCCAAGATCCCGWCCTTCGAAGAAGTCAAGCCGCAGCTGSWRCAGATGCTGATGGGCGACCAGRACTGGCAGCGCGAGCAGTTCCAGGYGATGATGAAGTCGMTCAAGGAAAAGGCCAAGATCCAGTAAGCTGGATTCAGCCCTGGCAGTAAGACGAAACCGGCGCCGATGGCGCCGGTTTTGTTTTTGTGGCCCGCGGCTGCGGCTTACTTCAACCGCATGTTTGCTCCCCTCTCCCACTTGTGGGAGAGCAAGCCGGGGGAGAGGGAGTGACAGCCGTCGTCATTTCAGACGGTTTTGGCGCGTCTTGCCTGCTTCGTTCAGTACCTCGGGCGGCTCGCCCAGCGTACCCAGATACCCATGCGCAGCCCCCCGCAGCCGCCGCATCAGCCGCGGAAAATCGATTTCCTCCCCTTCGTCGATGCAGGCATGCGAGATCAGGCCGTAGACGATGGCCTGCAGCGTCACCGAGGCCTCCTCGATCACCGGGGCTGGCGGCGCGTCGGCGGCGCTTTGCAGCGCCCGGCTCCACAGCACCACGAACCTCCCATACATCTTTCGATACGCCGCGCGCCCCGAATAGTGCCGCTCCAGCAGGTAGACCGGCCCCCACCGCTCCGGCGTCTCCCGGTGGTGCCCGACATTGACGGCAATCAGCGCGTCCACGATCACTGCGATGGGCTCGCCCCGGCGTTGCGCCAGGCATTCGTCCATGGACTGCACGATGCGCTTGGCACGCAGATGCAGGCAAACACGGGCCAATTCTTCCTTGCTGCCGAAGTACTCATAGAAGGTACCCAGCCCCACCCCGGCCAGGTCGACGATGGCGCGAATCGTCACTTGCCCGTAATCCTGCCCGGCCAAAAGCCGAACAAAGGCCTCCTGAATGGCCAGCGAGGTCTGCCACGAGCGCGACTGCACCGGCTTGCGGCGAGGTTTTTCCGGGCCTTTCTGCTGTGGGTTCATGGTGCTCCGAAAGCCGAACATGCAGGCTGGGCATTGTATCTAGAATGACCTTTCGAATCTAACGGGCGGCAGCGAGCCCTGCCAGTCCGGCCCAAGGAGACAGCCCGCAATGAACGCCACCCATGCCATCACCAACCAGGTCCCCGAACTCAAGGACTACAACCTCTACACCAGCGACCCCGGCATCCGGCGTGCCGTGGAACGCGCCGGCGCGGCCTGGAACGAAGCCGAGCTTGAACGCCAGGGCGCGGTACTCGGCGCCGAGGCAACCATCCGCCACGCCGAGGATGCCAACCGCCACCACCCCGAGCTGCATACGCACTCGCGCATCGGCGAGCGCATCGACCAGGTCCGCTTCCACCCCGGCTGGCACGCGATGATGACCATCGCGCGCAGGAGCGGCCTGGCCAACCTGCCCTTCGCCGATACGCGCCCGTCCGCCTGGGCCTCGTATGCAGCCTCGCTTTACATGCACTGCCAGATCGAGTCCGGCTCGCTCTGCCCCACCAACATGACCCAGGCCTGCATCCCCGTGCTGCGCAAGGAGCCGGACCTGTTCGCGCAGCTCGGCGGCAAGCTGCTGACCCCGGCCTACGATCCGCGCGACATCCCCATCGAGCAAAAGCCGTCGATCAACGTAGGCATGGGCATGACGGAGAAGCAAGGCGGCTCCGACGTGCGCGCCAATACCACCCGCGCGGTACCCGGCCGCGGCGAGGGACGCGGCGCCGAGTACCTGATCACTGGCCACAAGTGGTTCTTCTCCTCGCCGATGTCGGATGCCCACCTGGTACTGGCCAATACCGAAGCCGGCTCCTCCTGCTTCTTCGTGCCGCGCTGGCGGCCCGACGGCAGCAAGAACCCCATCGAGATCCAGCGCCTGAAGGACAAGGTGGGCAACCGTTCCAACGCCAGCAGCGAAGTGGAATTCCGTGAAGCCTGGGGCATCATGGTGGGCGACGAGGGCCGCGGCATTCCCACCATCCTGGAGATGGCCACCTACAGCCGCCTGAACTGCGCACTCTCCAGCGCGGGCTTCCTGCGCCAGGCGCTGGTGCAGTGCCTGCACTATGCGCGCCACCGCAGCGCCTTCGGCAAGCCGCTGATCCGCCAGCCGCTGATGGTCAGGCTGCTGGCCGACATGGCGCTGGAGGCGGAAGCCGCGATGCTGCTGGCGATGGACCTGGCCACCGCCTTCGAAGCCACCGGCGATCCCGCCCGTCTCGCATGGCGCCGCATCCTCACGCCCGCCTCCAAGTTCTGGATCTGCAAGCGCGCGGTTGAAATGACCGGCGAGGCAATGGAAGTTTTCGGCGGCAACGGCTATGTGGAGGAAGGCCCGATGGGCCGGCTGTTCCGCGAAGCGCCCGTCAACTCGATCTGGGAAGGCTCGGGCAACGTGATGTGCCTGGACGTGCTGCGCGCCATCGGCCGCAACCCAGAGGATTACCTGCGCGTGCTGGACCAGATGAGCGTCGTGGGCGCGGGCGAGCCGCGCATCCAGGCCAGCGTGGCGGCATTGCGCGCGGCGCTGCGCCTGCCCGAGGAAGAGCAGCAGGCCGAGGCCCGCCGCACCACCGCGCGGCTGGTGCTGACCGCCCAGGCCTGCCTGATGCTCCAGCATGCCGATGCGGCCACCGCCGGCGCCTTCCTGGCCAGCCGCTTCGACCCGGAATGGGGTGCCGTCATGGGCATCAGCGCGGGCGGTGGCGATGCCGCGCGCATCCTCGAACAGGCCTGGGCCGCCTGACGCTGTCCTTGCGGACAAGATGCGCCTCGCAGGATGGATCGCCGGTCAGGCTGCGCAGAGTTCCAGCAGTTGTTCGTCGCGGAAGCCCCATTGCGCCGGGTCCTCGAAGCTCACGATGGTGTCTTCCGCCTCGCTCAGGTCCAGTGTTTCGGGGCCCACCTGCGCGGCCTCGCTCAGCGAGTAGAACACCTTGACCCGCGGGCGCAGCGGCTCGTTGTCGTTCTGTGCAAACACCACCGCCAGCCGTCCGGAGCGCAAGCGCAGCACCGTGCCCAGCGGATAGATGCCGATCGACCTGGTGAAAGCCTGGAACACGGTGCGGTCGAACAAGGTATCGACCCGCACCGCCATGTATTCGAGCGCCCGCGCCGGCGTCCAGGCCTGGTGCCCCGGGCGGCTGGAGGTCAGCGAGTCATAGGTGTCGCACACCGCCGCGATCTTGGCGTGCACGCTGATCTCATGCCCATGCAGGCCGAACGGATAGCCGCGCCCGTCGATCCGTTCGTGATGGTGCACGCAGACATCGAGCGGGATATTGCTGTAGAGCCTGGCCTCGTTGAGGATGCGATAGCCGACGGACGGATGGCGCTGCACCATGGCCATCTCCGCGGCGGTCATGTCGCCACGCTTGTGCAGTACCTGGGTGGGAATGGAAATCTTGCCGATATCGTGCACCAGGCCCGCCAGGCCGAGTTGCTGCACCTCGCCATTGTCCAGCCCGAGGGTACGTCCGAGCGCGATCATCAACGCGCAGACCGCGAAGGAATGCAGATAGGTGTAGTCGTCCCGGACCTTGAGCCGCGCCAGCGCGATCAGGGCCTGCGAATGGCGCGTCAGCGAATTCGATACGGAGTCGACCAGCATCAGGGCGCCCTCCACTTCGAGCGCGCGGCCCATGCGGGCGTCGGTGAACATCGAGCCGACCACCGCCTTGCCGTTCTTCATGACTTCCCGCGCGAGCCCGAACTCCACCTCCAGCGATACCGCCGATTGCGGCACGGCGCTGGCCGGCTCGTCGGCCACGGGTTTCACGCTCAGCGATCCGGTTGCCGCCAGCTGCACGGGCGGCGGAATGCCTTTGCCCTTGAGCAGGTCGATCCATACCTCCTCGACCTTGGAGGCAATCATCTGGTCGATCTGTTCCTGGCTGTTCACCAGGAACCGCGACCGCCAGAAGGGATGCTCAATCCATGGCCCGCCCACCCTGGCCACGAACATTCCAACTTGAAGCTGCCGGGTCTTGATCCGCTTCAGCATGCCAGCTCCTCGCGTACAGATTGAATAAGGCGTGGTCGCTTAACGGCAGCAAGCCGGAATACTTTAGGGCTGACGGATTCTTTCCGTGCCGCCAACGCCAGCCCCGCCATGCGGGATGGCTATGATTTTGCCCACAATCGGTAGTTTCCAGGAACGGACTTAGCCGGGAAACCGGCGCATCGACGCACGACGCTTCCGGCCCGGGCGCGGCGAGGCCGAACATAAGCCTCACAGGGCAGCAGGGATTACGGTGGATGGATCCGGGGCGAAGCCGCGCGGCTCCACGGAGCCGGCGCTGACGCGGGCACCTCAGCCCTTGCCCTGCCCCTTGCCGGCAGCGGCCTTCCCCCGGGGCCGCCTGACGACACGCGCTGGCGCGGCCTCCGCCTCCCCGGCCTGGGCTGACTTCATGAAGCTGCTTTCGCTGGTGGTCACGCCCACCACCCTGGCGAGCTGCCGGCTTACGCTGACGTAGGCATGGCCCATGCGGGCATCGAAGTACAGCGCGTCGCCGCGCGCCAGGTGCACCTTCTCGCCGTTGTCGAAATGCACCTCGACCTCGCCGGTGAGCACGTAGACAAATTCCTCGCCGGGATGGCGGGCGAAGTCCTCGGGGCCTTCGATGCGGCGCGCATGCACGGTGCCGATCACCGGGCTCATCTGCTTGCCCACCGCCTCGGTGCCAAGAAACTCATAGGAAAACGAAGAGCCCCGGTAGGTCACGCCCTCGCCGGCCCGCGTCACGACGGGCCCCTGGAACGGCGACGTCTTCACGCCCGCGCCGGCGAACATCGAGCCCATATCCATCTGCAGCGCCTTGCCCAGCGCGGCAAAATTCTCGTAGCCCAATGCAAGTTGCCCGCGTTCCGCGCGCGAGATGGTGGTGATGGAAACACCGGAGAGTTCGGCGAGGTGYGCGAGCGTCCAGCCGAAGGCCTTGCGCGCCGTGCGCAGACGCTTGCCAAAGGTCTCGCGGTCGAGCGTGCGCGAGTCGTCGCCAGACTCGTCGCTGTCGTCGCTGCCGCGCCCCGGGGCGATATGTGTTTTCAAGCCTGCGTCCTTTTTTCCGTTGGGCCGGATGCTATCAGACGGCACCGCCGGGTACATCCCATGCTGCTCACTCTAGTGGAAAATTTGCGTATTCGCAATTTGCATATTCGCAAATTCTTGAATACACTCACTCGCATTCCAAAGCACTCGCGTCCTGTCATCCGGGTCGCGGGCCAGGGCGGCCATGGCATCCGGACACTGGCGGCGCTGGGGCAAAACCTGCGCCGCGCTGGCGCCCGCGCTTCCCGCCTCGTCCGGGCTTACCCGAGAACGGGCCCGCGCTGCAGCATCGACCTGAATCGCATCTGTCCTCCAACCGCCCAACCAGGAGTTCACCACCGTGCGTGTCTTCAGTGCCTCCCTCGCCACCGAAACCAACACCTTCGCGCCGATGCCGACGGGCCTCGCTTCCTTCCGGGACCGCGGCTACTTCCCCGCCGGCCAGCATCCCGGCCAGATGACCTTCTTCTCCGGCCCGCTGTGGGCCGCCCGGCTGCGTGGCAAGGAGCGCGGCTGGCAGTTGTCCGAAGGCATGGTGGCCGGCGCGCAGCCCAGCGGCACCACCACCCGCCATGCCTACGAAACCCTGCGCGACGAACTGCTGGCCGACCTGCGCGCGGCACTGCCGGTGGACATGGTGCTGCTCGGCCTGCACGGCGCGATGGTGGCCGAGGGCTACGACGACTGCGAGGGCGACCTTCTGCAGCGCGTGCGGGCCATGGTCGGGCCCGGCGTGGTGATCGGCGCGGAGCTGGATCCGCACAGCCACCTGACGCCGGAGATGGTGGCGCACGCCGACCTGCTGATCGCCTTCAAGGAATACCCGCACACCGACGTGCTGGAGCGCGCGCTGGAACTGGTCGACCTGTGCGCGGCCAAGGTGGAAGGCAAGGTCCGGCCGGTGGCGTCGGTGGTCGACTGCGAGATGATCGTCACCGTCCATACCTCGCGCGAGCCCGCGCGCGGCTTCGTGGACCGCATCCAGTCGCTGGAAGGCCGGGACGGCGTGCTGTCGGTCTCCATAGCGCACGGCTTCTCCTGGGGCGACGTGCCGGGCATGGGCACCAAGGTGCTGGTCTACACCGATGGCGACCAGGCCAGGGCCGATGCGCTGGCCCGCCAGCTGGCCGATGAGTTGATCGGCATGCGCGAGGCGCTCACGGTGCCCTACCCGGACATCGACACCGCGCTCGACGAGGCGCTGGCCTTCGACGGCGGACCCGTGGTGCTGGCCGATGGCGCCGACAACCCGGGCGGCGGCGCGGCAAGCGACTCCACCTTCATCCTGCGCCGCATGATCGAGCGCGGCATCGGCAACGCGGCGATCGGCCCGATGTGGGACCCGATCGCGGCGCGCATCGCCTTCGACGCCGGCGTCGGCGCGCGGCTGGCGATGCGAATCGGCGGCAAGATCAGCCCTCTCTCGGGCGATCCGCTGGACCTGGACTGCACGGTCAAGGCGCTGCAAGCCGACATGGTCATGACCGGCTTGTCGAACACCCCGGTACAGATGGGCGACTGCGCGCTGGTGGAAGCCAACGGCATCGACATCGTGCTGATCACGCTGCGCAACCAGGCGATGGGCACGGACCTCTTCACACAGCTGGGATGCGACCTTGCCCGCAAGAAGATCATCGTGGTCAAGTCCTCGCAGCATTTCTACGCGTCGTTCTCGAAGGTGGCGAAGCACGTGATCTACGCGGGCGCCCCCGGTGCCGTGACGCTCGATCTCACAACGCTGCCCTACCGCAAGGTTCGCCGTCCCAAGTGGCCGCTCGACAGCGCCGCGGCCTGAGCACCGCCCGCCTGTCTACAACGATAACGACGATAACGACGACAAAGGAGACTCGCAGATGAAACTGAATGCCCCGCTGTCCGCCGCCCTCGCGGCGAGCGCCCTCGCCCTGGCTGGTGCCAGCCTTCCCGTGCTGGCCCAGACCAAGACGCTCAAGGTGGTGGCGCACGCCGACCTGAAGATCCTCGACCCGACCTTTACCACGGCCTACATCACGCGCAACTTCGGCTACATGGTGTACGACACGCTGTTCGCGCAGGATGCAAGCGGCAAGCCGCAGCCCCAGATGGTGGAGAAGTACAGCAGCTCGAAGGACGGCAAGCAGTGGAGCTTCACCTTGCGCCCCGGCCTGAAATTCTCGGATGGCAGCCCCGTCACTGCCGCCGACGCAGTCGCATCGCTGCAGCGCTGGGGCGCGCGCGACAGCCTGGGCCGCGCCATGGGCGATGCCGGCGCGGAGTGGAAGGCCGTCGACGCGCGCAATTTCACGCTGACGCTCAAGGAGCCCTTTGGCATGGTGCTCGACGCGCTGGCCAAGCCCTCGGGATYTCCCCCGGTGATCCTGCCCGAGCGCCTGGCCAGGATGCCAGCCACCGCGCCGCTGCCCGAGGTGATCGGCTCCGGCCCCTTCGTCTTCAAGCGCGACGAATGGGTACCGGGCAACAAGGCGGTATTCGTGCGCAACCCGCACTACGTGGCGCGCAGCGAACCGGCGAGCGGTCTCGCCGGCAGCAAGAAGAGCCAGTTCGAGCGCGTCGAATGGCTCTACCTGCCGGACGCCAACAGCGCCATCGCGGCGCTCAAGCGCGGCGAGGTCGATCTGGTCGAACAGGTGCCGCCCGACTATATCGCCCCGCTGCGTGCCGACACCAGCGTCAAGATCGGCTCGGGCGGCGCCTACCAGGGCGTGCTGGTGATGAACCAGCTCCATCCGCCCTTCAACAACCCGAAGGTACGCCAGGCCTTCCTGCAGGCAGTGAGCCAGGACCGCTTCACCGCGGCCATGGGGTATCCGCTCGATATGCGCATGAACTACTGCGCCACCTATTTCATCTGCGGCGGCGCCAACGATACGTCGGCCGGTGCCGAACCCTACCGCAAGGCCGACCTGGCCCGCGCCAAGCAGTTGCTGGGCGCGGCCGGCTACAAGGGCGAGAAGGTGGTGGTGCTGGTACCGACCGACGTGCCCCAGCTCAACGCCGAAGCCCTGATGGCGGCGCAGACCATGCGCAGCATGGGCATGAACGTGGACATGCAGAACATGGACTGGGCCTCCATCGGCGCGCGCCGCGCCAAGCGCGACGCGCCCGAGGCCGGCGGCTGGAATATGTACGTGACCGTGGCGGGCGAGTTCGATTCGAATTCACCGGTCACCAATGCCTACCTCAGCGCCGCTTGCGGCAACAGCCTGCCCGGCTGGCCCTGCGACAAGCCGCTCGACGAGCTGCGCACAGCCTGGATCCGCGAGACCGTGCCGGCCAGGCGCAAGGAACTGCTCGATGCGTTCCAGAAGCGCGCCTATGAGGCCGTGCCCTACGTGAACGCCGGCCAGTACTCGGCGGCCTTCGCGGCGCGCGCCAGCCTCAAGGGCATCGACAAGCTGTGGGCCGGCATGCCCACGGTCTGGATGCTCGACAAGTAAGAAAGAGAACGAAGAACGACCCCACCGAGGAGACACGACGATGGGCTACCTGCTCAGACGCCTGGCCGCGACGCTACCCGTGATGGCGGTGGTAGCCGTGGTGGTATTCCTGCTGATCCACCTGTCGCCGGGCGACCCGGCGGCGCTGATCGCCGGCGACCTCGCGACGGTCGACGACATCGCCAGGCTGCGCGGCGCGCTGGGCCTTGACCAGCCGCTGTGGCGGCAGTTCGCGCTGTGGACCGGCCGGCTTGCCACCGGCGATCTCGGCACCTCGATCTTCACCCAGGTACCGGTGGCCCGGTTGCTGGCGCAGCGCCTGGAGCCCACCGTCTCCATCGCCGCGCTGACGATGCTGCTGACCTTGCTGGTCGCGGTGCCGCTGGGCACGCTGGCGGCCTACCGCGCCGGCAGCTGGATCGACCGGCTGGTGATGCTGTTCGCGGTGCTGGCCTTCTCGCTGCCGGTGTTCCTGGTGGGCTACCTGCTGGTTTATGCCTTCGCCATCCAGCTGCCGTGGTTCCCGGTACAGGGCTACGCGCGCCTTGCCGACGGCGCCGGCGAATGGTTGCGCAGCCTGGTGCTGCCCTGCATCAATCTGGCGCTGGTCTATATCGCGCTGGTGACCCGCATGACGCGCGCCACCGTGCTCGAAGTGCTGCACGAGGACTACATCCGCACCGCGCGCGCCAAGGGCCTGGGCGTGCTGCCGGTGCTGGGCCATGCGCTGCGCAACGCGGCGATCCCGATCGCCACCACGATCGGCGTCGGCATCGCGCTGCTGATCGGCGGCGTGGTCGTTACCGAGACCGTGTTCGCCATTCCCGGCGTCGGCCGCCTGGTGGTCGACTCGGTACAGCGTCACGACTACCCGGTGATCCAGAGCGTGCTGCTGATCTCGGCCGGCGTGTACGTGCTGATCAACCTGATGATCGACCTGAGCTACCGGCTGTTCGATCCGCGCATCAAGTACTGAGCGCCTTTCCTTGCCGCGAGACCTGCTGACATGACCACTTCCCTGCCCGTGACCGAAGGCGCCGCCCCCGAAGGGGTGGCCGCCGACGACGCGCCCTTCGTGCTGCCGCGCTGGCACTGGGCGCGCAAGCATCCCACGCTGATCATCGGCGCGCTGCTGCTGATCGCGATCGCCGTGCTCTCCATCGGCGCGCCCTGGATTGCCACCATCGACCCCCAGGACATCGACCCGCTGGCGCGCATGCAGCCGCCCTCGGCCGAGCACTGGTTCGGCACCGACGCGCTGGGCCGCGACGTGTTCAGCCGCGCGGTCTGGGGCGGCCGCGTCTCCATGATCGTCGGCCTCTCGGTCGGCCTGCTCGCGACCGTGCTCGGCGTGCTGCTCGGCCTCACCGCGGGCTTTGTGCGCTGGGCCGATGCCTTCGTGATGCGCGTGATGGACGGCCTGATGGCTATCCCCGGCATCTTGCTGGCGATCGCGCTGATGGCCGTCACGCAGGCCAGCCTGACCGCCGTGATCGTCGCCATCACCATCCCCGAGGTTCCGCGCGTGGTGCGGCTGGTGCGCTCGCTGGCGCTGACCCTGCGCGAGCAGCTCTTCGTCGAGGCGGCGCATGCGGTAGGCACCCGCCTGCCGGTGATCCTGGCGCGCCACGTGGTGCCCAATATGGTGGCGCCCCTGATCGTGCAGGCCACGTTCGTGGCCGCCGCCGCCGTGCTGACCGAAGCGGCACTGTCTTTCCTCGGCGTAGGCGTCCCGGCGCAGACGCCAAGCTGGGGCAACATGATGGCCGAGGGCCGCAACTTCGTGGCCGTGGCCTTCCACATCATCCTGTACCCCGGCATCCTGCTGGCCGCGACGGTGCTGGCGATCAACCTGCTGGGCGACGGCTTGCGCGATGCGCTCGATCCGCGCCTGGCGCGGCAACTCTGAACCAGGGAGCGCATTCATGACGATGACGATGTCCCGCGCCGCCATGGCCACCGGCGAGCCGCTGCTCGAAGTCGACGAGCTTTACACCCATTTCGATACGCTCACCGGCCCCGCCCGCTCGGTCGACGGCGTCTCCTACACGGTATGCGCCGGCCAGACCCTTGGCGTGGTTGGCGAGTCGGGCTGCGGCAAGAGCGTGACGGCACTGTCGGTCATGCGGCTGCTGCCGACGCCGCCGGCGCGCATCCGCGGCAACCGCATCTCGATGATCTTCCAGGAGCCGATGACCTCGCTGAACCCGGTGCTCACGATCGGCCGCCAGATCGCCGAGACGGTGCGCCTGCATCAGGGTGCAAGCCGTGCCGGCGCGATGCGGCGCGCGGTGGAAATGCTGCGCCTGGTGCAGATCCCCGAGCCCGAGCGCCGCGTCAACGAGTATCCGCACCAGCTGTCCGGCGGCATGCGGCAGCGCGTGATGATCGCGCTGGCGCTGGCCTGCAACCCCGAAGTGCTGATCGCCGACGAGCCCACCACCGCGC
>NZ_JBFTLX010000091.1:0-24301 GCF_056396665.1 Cupriavidus sp. 05T313
ACCTGAGCATGATGTCGCAGAAGCAGATCGTCGAAAACCTGCAACAGCTCGCCGGCCAGGGGGCGCTCGCCGGCGCCGAAGCGGCATGAGCGAGGACCTCGACGCCGGCGTGGAGCCGACAGCGCCGATATGGGCCGTCTTCGGCGACCTGATGTCGGTGCTGCTGGGCGCCTTCGTCCTGATCCTGGTGGGCGTCATCGGTGTGCAGCTCGAACTCTCGACCAAGCTGGAAGAGGAGGTCAGGCAACGGCAGGAGGAGACGCATCGCCGCGAGGCCCTGGAGAAGGCGCTGGCGGTGCCGCTGGCGGCTGGCCGGGTGACGCTCGTCAACGGACGCATCGGCATCAGCGGCAGCGTATTGTTTGCCCTCAACTCCGATCAGTTGCAGCCTGAAGGCCGGGAAGTGCTGAAGAGCCTGGCCGCGCCCCTGTCTGCTTACCTGCAGGCCCGCGAGGAGATCCTGATGGTGAGCGGCTTTACCGACGACCAGCAGGTGCGGGAAGCCAACCGCCGCTTTGCCGACAACTGGGAGCTGTCAGCGCAGCGCGCATTGACGGTAACCCGTGCGTTGATCGATGCAGGCATCCCATCCTCCTCGGTATTCGCGGCCGCGTTCGGCTCCGAACAGCCCGTGACCTCGAATGCCGACGACCAGGGACGGGCCAAGAACCGGCGCGTGGAAATAGCGCCGATCGCCAGACCATCCACCGCAACGGTGAAGCGCCGTGGGTAGTGGCGGGACACACGACGGCGGGACGCGCGACGCCCAGGCAATGCTCGACGCATGGCGCGAGCGAGGCGCCGACCGCCTGGATCCTGTCCGCTTCCGTTTCATCGAGGCGCTGGCGCGGCGGTCGGCCGGCCATGGCGGCGATGCGCGACGCATCCTGGACGACAGGCTGTCCAAACTGCTCAAGGCCTATGCCGACGATCTTGAAAGCACCGCAAGCAAGGCCGGCGATGCGGGCAACGCGGCATCACCATGCGAGCCGGCTCGCGGGGCGCTTGCCGGACTGATCGAATACATCGCCAGCCATGCGCCGGCGGATCGCGGCATCCCCGCAGCAATTCACGCCACGCCCCGCAGCGTCTCCTATCCCGAACCGGCGGTGCTCGATTACTTCAGGGAGACCTGGTCCAGGGTCAGTACCGACCGGCAATTGCGGCAGTCGCTGGAGCAGGTGCCCGACAATGCCGGCCCGCTCAACTCGAACCGCCTGGTGCATCGATCCCTCTCACTGATGCACGAACTGTCGCCAGGCTATCTCCGCCAGTTTCTGTCGTATGTCGATGCCTTGTCGTGGATGGAGCAGATGAACGTCGGCGGTGCCTTGGCGGGAATTAAAGAGCCGCCTCGCGCCGGGAGTTCGAGGAAGAGCGCTCGCGGCAGGCCGCGCTAGTGCCGTGGGGCGGATCGATACCGCGTGGACAGCGTATGGGAAGCGTCTCGGACGAGACGCGTGAAGGAGCCGTGCACAGGGATGCGGTTGCCCCCGACAAAAGAACAGACGATCCTACCCTGATAGCTGAAGGCTCCCTTGGAGCCGACAGGCATTCGCACATGCCGCGCAACGCTCATGCGAACGGGTTTCTCAACGTCAGACTGTCCTCAAGGATCGAACCATGGTGCATATCCTCGGAATATAGCGTCTGGCACCCCTCGATCGAGGCAGCGGCCACGTTGCGGGCGTCGTAGAACGCCAGACCCTGACGCTCGGCCACGCGCAGCGCCAGCTCGTGCACCTCCACGGTCAGGGGCATCACGTGGCACAAGCTCTTCACCACATCCAGGAACTGCCCCACCTCATCCCAGTCCATGCCTAGCTTGCGTAGGCAGACATTCGTGACTTCATTCAGTACCTGCACGCTGATGACCGGCTTGCTACGCATCAGCGCTTCCGAACGACCCATTTGGCTACTTGCTTTGCCCCTCCTGGATATACATTTTTATTGTATATCTACAAAAATGAGCGCAACCCGGTTGAATCAAGGCCATGTTGGATCCCGGTCTGTTCGACGGTGATCGGAGCCTAGCCGCACTTTGGGCTATGTCAGCCCTAAGTGCGGCACGTCGATTTCTGCGTTGGTCGCTACGGGGCAGCACGCCTATCCGTCGTCGCTCGGCGACTCCGCGGCGGTGAGCCCCAGGCGATCAGCGCGCACGATGGTCGGCCCAATGAAGATCAGTTTGCGCTGAGTGCTATGGACCCCGTGGGGCTGCATCTTGAAGTGGGGCCGCCGCCAATGGGGCGAGATCTCTCTCGGCCCCGTGTCAGCGGGCGCCAATGCATCGGCCTCGATATCTAGCAGGGCCGGCCCTACCACGTACCTGTCGTAGAGCTCCTCGATCTCCTGAAGGCGTTGCGCCCGCTTGCGTTTCCCCAGGCCTGTGAAGTTTCTTGGCGCAAGGGTGTAGGCCTGATTGGGCACCACCTGGGCATCGCGGACCGTCAGATACAGCAACATCTTGATCGCGTAATCCAGCGTATGGCGCCAATGCTGGCGTCTTTCCTCCATCCCTCCGTCTGCGACGAGGAAAGCATCGGTCATCGCATGCCGGACAAATGCTTCGTCCAGCAGCTCGCTAATGGTCCGCTCCGGGCGGTCGAGCGGAAGCTCCAGCATTTCCAGTACGTCCGCACCGTCCGCACGCGACCACGTCAGACAACTCACGCTGCGCGGGTTCCGAAACAGGACAATGGCCTCGCTCTCGCCGATGCGCATCCAACGGCTCGACTCTGGGGTGATGCAAATGGTATCCGCCGGCATCGCCAAAGCGCCGATCGGCACATCGTCTGCCACAAAAGCAGAATCCAGCAGGCGGTGCAATGCCGCACTCGGCTCATAGAACACGCCGCCACGCACATCAAACGCTTGCCAAACCACGCTGGTCAATGCGGTCGAGACCGCCGCGTCGACAGGCCTTCCGCGGTTACCTTTCGGCAGTGTCGCCCGAACAAACTCAGCGACATTGGAACCTATCTGGGTGATGGAGCGCGTCTTCAGTAACTCCGTAAAGTTCATCCCGACCGCCAGCGCATCGACTTCATTGCGTACCGCCTGCCATGCGGCCAGGGCTCCCGTGACGCGATATCTCACGTACGCCGTTAGCCGCGCATAGTCCTTGTGGGTGGCCTGCCCCGTCTTTACCAATGCGTCGAGCAGGAGCTGCCGTATCAATAGCCGCTGGCGCAGCCATCGGCGCCGATGATTGGGCTGCTCGCGCAGAGGTTGCCGCCTGCGATGCCTGGCGTAGTGCTCTGCATCCGCTCCGTCATACTGCACGCGAATCGACATGGCGCCCGGCGGTAGCTGCGCGCGGTCGTCCCAGCCCAACTCAAGCTGGATGCCATAGTCCAGCGTAAACAACTGGCGGCCCCGCGGCGTCGGTGCAGACAGCCCTTTGACCAACTCGGGCTTCAACAGGCGCCACAGGTCTTCGAAGTACTGCAGCCTCTCGCCGTCGTCCCAGGGTTCCAGCGTTCCCGTAGACACCGACACCGTCGCACCCGGCACGATCGCTACGCATCGAACCGGCTTGCCGCCTAGCGCCAGTGAAGCATCCAACGCCAATTCCAGCGCATCCTGCGAGCTGTACTCCCGGCCGGTCACCTCGACATGGCCGCCCTTGTAGAACCGGATCGGGGCTCCGTGCGCATCGATCCAACGTGATGACTGAATAGCTAACAACCAATCCATGGCAACACTCTCCGCTCTAACGACGTTCCGTGCGAGCGCAAATCCTGGGCCACGCGCGCGTGAATCTTTCATGGTATCGGCGGGTTGCGCCCTGCGATATGAGACATGTCCGAATCAGCGTGCAAAAGTACTACTATGGACAGTGGCGGTCGTCATCACAGAGAAGTACGTGAATCATGTCCTCTACGACGGCAAGCCACGCGTCCCACCTTGCATGCGGCAATGCCTACCTTGTTCGTCAGTTCCGGCAGTCATACTGCGGGGCAAGCACCCTGCGTCCAGGGCAATAGAACGCCGAGTGCAATACAACAGCATTGAAAAAATCGTCGCGATCGATCTCAAGGAACAYGGCGACCCCATCTACGCGGGAATGACCCAGGTCGAGCTCATGTCGTCGGCGCCCAAGCTTGCAGAGCAAATGCCTGCTGATTGTGCACCGCATCAACAGATGCTCACTGAGCCCCGAGAATCCCTATCCGTACTCTGCGGACGCAAGCTGGCTTTGGCGATGTTTGGCCATTCTCTGCATCACGCACGCGGTATACGCCATCCACCTCTTGATGAGGTGGCTGGCACGGCGAGTGTCTGCTCTGTTTTCGCTGAATGTGGCTGCTCTGCTTTTTTCTACAGACATGCTTGTGATGGTAACCGGCCTGGCGTTCTTGACGGCCGGCTTGATGGTCGAAAGGCATGCCTTGAATCTAGTCAATGCCTATGTCGGAACATCCGTAGAAGTCGACGCGGTGATGAAGGGYGCTGTGCAAGAGTGTGTTCGGCACCTCGCTAAGCGAGGTTAAACAGGTGAATCCCTCGCGCGGTCTCCGTACTCTGCACGGACGATTCAAGGGCGTGGCTGGCGTCTCCACGTCTTGTCGGGGTAGCCGTTCAACAATCTCAGTGACAGGCGGCCCGACCGGAGGGCAGCCAGTCTCCACCACGCCACACGCGCCTTCTGCTCACCATGCGTAGCTATTCCATCCAGCGACACGCGAAAGGTCACCTGGTTGCAGTCGGGGACGGCTGGAGCTGGCCGGCCTTCCTGTATGGCATCTTTTGGGCGCTGTACCAGAGGAACTGGGTTGTGGCTGGCTGTTGTATGGCGCCGCTTCTGGCGTGCGCAGTGCTGGAGCCGCTGAGTCCCTGGTTCGCCAGTTGGTTAAATTTCTGGTTCTCAAGCCTCGGATTCATGATCGCCGTCGCCTGGGGATAACGGGCAATGCACTGCGACGCAGACAACTTCAGCGCATGGGCTACAAGCGAATCCGCAACAACGTGGAAGCCGACACAGTGAAAAGTGCGCTGCATGCGTTCCAAATCGCGCAGGAAGCTCAAAGGGAGAACCGGCGCCGGGCCGCGAACGGCAGGAAGAACGGGGAAAACATAGGAAACGGCGCGGATTCGCCAAGCGCGGACTGAATGGGCACGGGCAACCTTTTAACTCCACAAGGTAGATCAGCATGAACATGCCAACCGGGGAAGTGAAATGGCGGCACTAGAGCGCGGCCTTCACGTAGTCCGGAAGATTGATGTTGGCCCGAGGACGGGATGCCGCGACCGATCCATGCCGATTGAGCACTGCATTGCCGCCAGGGATAGGCATGGAAACAAAGTATGCACTGACCACCGAGGAGGCAGACGCCTCTATACCTGGATTCAGGAACAGATGGCCCACATGTCACCCRCCGCCAGCCAGTAACAAGGCGCGCAAGTACCCGCACGTTTTGATGGATTCAACCCGGACTCAAAAGTACTGGCTGCTGCTGGATTGCAGTGGAACTGCACTGGAACGAAAAAAGGAGCTTTCGCTCCTTTTTTCGGTGACCCGCAGAATTCCGTGGAACCCTGCAGATCTGTATTTGGAGCGGGAGACGAGGCTCGAACTCGCGACCTCAACCTTGGCAAGGTTGCGCTCTACCAACTGAGCTACTCCCGCTTTTTGGCTCCCCGACCTGGGCTCGAACCAGGGACCTACGGATTAACAGTCCGGCGCTCTACCAACTGAGCTATCGGGGAACAAGCTCCGTTTCTTGCGACTTGCTACTACTCTGCGAAACGGAGGCCGCATTCTACAACAAGCTTTTTGATTTTTGAATAGTTTTTTTGCGGCGGGTGCGAATTTATTGGGGTGGCCATGTTTCACGCTTCGAGGCTGACGGGAAGCGGGCATACCAGGAGCACGGGCCGCAACATCACACGTATTGCCGAACCGGCGCGGAATCGGCAATGCCTGCAGGAAAAAACAGCCTGAACACCGTGGTGCCCCCGACCTCCGACTCCACCTCGACGCTGCCGTGGTGCAAGTCCATGATCGACTTCACAATGGCGAGACCAATGCCTGCCGACTCTCCTGAGTTGGCGCGAGCGGGATCGCCACGGAAGAAGCGGTCGAACAGTTTGGCCAGGTGTTCCGGCGCGATGCCGGCGCCAGGGTTGCGCACTTCGATACTGCTGCCTCCCAGGGAGGAACGCGCCGCCAGCACCACGGTCTGCCCGGCGGGTGTGTAGCGGATGGCGTTGGCCACCAGGTTGCTGACCGCGCGCCGCAGCAGCAGCGGATCGGCCTGCACGGCGCCGCCGCCGTCCACCGCGATCGCCACCCCGCGTGCCTCGGCCAGCCCCTCGAAGTAATCCGACAGCGCGCCCAGCTCGCGCGCCAGATCCAGCCGCGCCGGCTTGACGGCCACGCGGGCGTTCTCCGCCCGCGCGAGAAACAGCATGTTCTCGATCATGCGGGCGAGCCTCTCATATTCCTCGATATTGGAGGCCAACAGGGCCTGGTACTCGTCGGCGCTGCGTTCGCTCGCCAGCGCGACCTGGCTCTGTCCCAGCAGGTTGCTGATGGGCGTGCGGAAATCGTGCGCCAGGTCGGCCGAAAACTGCGAAAGCCGCTCGAAGCCGTCGCGCAGCCGGTCCATCATCTGCTGCAAGGCCGCGGCCAGCTCCTCCAGTTCGGGCGGCAATTGCTCCGGATCCACCGGCAGCGCCAGACGCCGCACGGTGACCGACGAGGCGCCGGCGGCGATGCGCCGCAGTGGCTCCATGCCGGCACGCACCACCAGGTAGCCGAGCGCGGCCACCGACACCGTGCCAAGCAGCCCGGCCAGCAACAGCTTGGCGCGGTAGGTGCGCAGCATGATGGTGCGGGAGATGGCGGTCTGGTAGAGGGTGAACGTCTGCGCCGGCGTGGCGGTGGAAGCGGCGGCGGAGGTGGAGGCGGCGCCCGCGCGCAGCAAGGCCTTGATGCCGTGCGCGGAGTAGCCCTGCTGCGTGGTCCAGGTGTGTATCGACGCGGTGTCGAGCGGCGCATCCGCGGCGAGAGGCGTTAAGGCGGGCGGCGCGTCCTTCCCGGTATTGGCGGATACCAGCACGGTACCGTCGGATGCGTGCACCACCAGCGCGAACTCGTCGTTGCCGGACACCACGCCGGCGGCTTCCCTCCACGCTCCGGCGGCGCCAGGGTCCAGTTCCGCCAGTTCATTGCGCACGCGTGCCGCCTTGCGCAGCAGTTCGGCATCGTCGCGCTCGATCACCTGCATGGCGAGCGCACGATAGAGGTAGGCGCCCGCGCCGCCGAACACGATCGCGGCGACCAGGCCAAAGGCGAGCGCCAGGCGGGTAGTGAGAGAGAGCCTGCGCATCAGGGCTGCCGGCGCTCCAGCACATAGCCCATGCCGCGTACGGTATGGATCAGCTTGGGCTGGAAGTCGTCGTCCATCTTGGCCCGCAGGCGGCGCACCGCAACGTCCACCACATTGGTGTCGCTATCGAAGTTCATATCCCACACATGCGAGGCGATCTGGGTACGGCTGAGCACCTCGCTGTGCCGCCGCGCGAGGAAATGCAGCAGCGCGAACTCGCGCGGCGTCAGATCGATGCGCTGTCCGGCACGTGTCACGCGGTGGCGGATCAGGTCGATCTCAAGGTCTTCGATTTCGATCCGGTCGGCTTCCCGCACCGGTCCGCGCCGCAGCAGCGTGCGTACCCGTGCCAGCAACTCGACGAAGGCGAACGGCTTGGCGAGATAGTCGTCGCCGCCCAGCTCCAGGCCACGCACGCGATCCTCCACTTCGTCGCGGGCGGTCAGGAACAGCACCGGCGTGTCCTTGTGCTCGCGCAGCCGCTTGAGCACTTCCCAGCCGTTCATCCCGGGCAGCATGACGTCCAGGATGACCAGGTCGTAGCTGCCTTCCAGCGCCTGGTGCAGGCCGTCGGTGCCGGTCACGGCCAGGTCGGCCACGAAGGAAGACTCCGTGAGTCCCTTGCGCAGGTATTCGCCGGTCTTGGGCTCGTCCTCCACCACCAGAATTCTCATGATCGTCCTCGTCTGACCAGTGCCGGCAAGGCATGCTGCGGCGCCTTGCATGCCGGATGATAGCGCTGGCCGCGCCGGACTTGAATGACAAATCCGTAATGGATTCGACAGCGTTCCCCTCCCCTGCCCTTTCTAGAATCCGCCCATCGAGTGTTTCCGCCGAACCGCCCAGTGGGCGCGCTGCGGCCCGTTCATCCATCACTCCGGAGATCCCACGATGTGGATCGTCAGGCTCGCGCTGAGCCGCCCCTACACCTTCGTGGTGCTGGCATTGTGCCTGCTGCTGGCCGGCCCGCTGGTGCTGCTGCGCACGCCCACCGATATCTTTCCGGCCATCGATATCCCGGTGGTCAGCGTCGTATGGACCTACAACGGCCTGTCCGCCGAGGACATGGCCCGGCGCATCGTCACCGGTTACGAGCGTTCGCTGACCAACAGCGTGGACGATATCGAACATATCGAGTCGCAATCGCTCAGCGGCGTGGCGGTGATCAAGATCTTCTTCCACCCGGGCGCGGACATCAACCGCGCCATTGCCGAGACCTCGTCCGGCGCCCAATCGATGCTGCGCAATATGCCGCCAGGCACCACGCCGCCGCTGATCCTGAGCTACAGCGCCTCCACGGTACCGATCCTGCGGCTGGCACTGGCCAGCGACCAGTTGCCCGAGCAGCAGCTCTACGACCTCGGCAACAACTTCATCCGCACCCAACTGGCCACCGTGCAGGGCGCCTCGGTGCCGCTGCCTTACGGCGGCAAGGTGCGCCAGGTGATGGTGGATCTCGATACGCGCGCGCTGCAGGCACGCGGCCTGGCGCCGCTCGATGTGGTCAACGCCATCAATGCGCAGAACCTGGTGCTGCCGGGCGGCACCGCAAAGATCGGCGCGCTGGAATATCGGGTGGACCTGAACGGCAGCACGCCCACGGTGGCCGGCCTCAACGATCTGCCGGTCAGGAGCGGCCCCGGCGGCACCGTCTATGTGCGCGACGTGGCCCACGTGCGCGACGGCTACGCGCCTCAGACCAACGTGGTACGCCGCGACGGCAAGCGCGCCGCGCTGCTGGAGATCGAGAAAAGCGGCAATACCTCCACGCTATCCATCATTGCGCAGGTCAAGGCGATGTTGCCCCGCGTCATGGCCGGCCTGCCGCCTTCGCTGCGGGTGCAGCCGGTGTCGGACCAGTCGGTCTTTGTCACCTCGGCGATCCATGGCGTGCTGCACGAGGCAATGATCGCCGCCTGCCTCACCGCGCTGATGATCCTGCTGTTCCTGGGCAGCTGGCGCGCCACGCTGATCATCGCGATCTCGATCCCGCTGTCGGTACTGGCCGCGCTGATGGCGCTCTCCGCGCTCGGCGAGACGCTGAATATCATGACGCTGGGCGGACTGGCGCTGGCGGTGGGCGTGCTGGTGGATGACGCCACCGTGGCGATCGAGAACATCACGCACCACCGCGAGATGGGCCAGGCGCTGGAGCAGGCCATTCTTGAGGGGTCGRCACAGATTGCCGTACCCACCCTGGTTTCCACCCTATCGATCTGCATCGTATTCCTGCCGATGTTCCTGCTCACCGGCGTGGCGCGCTATTTGTTCGTGCCGATGGCCGAGGCGGTAGTGTTTGCCATGGCGGCGTCCTACTTCTTCTCGCGCACGCTGATTCCCACGCTCGCGCATTACCTGATGCGCGGCGAGGCGGCGCAAACGCGCAAGCCGGGCCGCCTGCGCCGCGCCTGCGCGCGCTTGCAGTCACGCTTCGAGTGCGCTTTCGAAGCGGTGCGTGCGCGCTACGCTGCCTCGCTGGCGGCGGCGTTGCGGCATCCCCGGCGGCTCGCCGCTGCGTTCCTGGCCTGCTGCGCGGCGTCGATGGCGCTGGTGCCATTTCTCGGGCAGGATTTCTTCCCGAGCGTGGACAGCGGCGAGATCCGCCTGCACATGCGTGCCCGGACCGGTACCCRCATCGAGGAAACCGCGCGCATCGCCGACGAGGTGGAAAGGCGCATCCGCGCCGCCATCGGCCCGGACCACGTGGCCGGCATCATCGACAACATCGGCCTGCCTGTCAGCGGCATCAACCTCACCTACGACTCCGCGCTGCCGATCGGCACGGCCGATGCCGAGATACTGATCTCGCTGAAGCCAGGCCACGGCGCTACCGCGGACTATGTGGACCGGCTTGGCAGCCTGCTGCCCAAGGCGTTTCCCGGCGTGAGCTTCTCCTTCCTGCCGGCGGACATCGTCAGCCAGATCCTGAATTTCGGGTTGCCGGCGCCGATCGATATCCAGGTGGTGGGCAGCCAGCCGGCAGCCAATCGCGAGATGGCGCAGAAGCTGGCTGGCCAGTTGCGCGCGGTGCCTGGCCTGGCGGATGTGCATATCCAGCAACCCGACGACCAGCCCGCGCTGACGGTGCAGGTGGACCGCACCCGCGCGCTGCAGGCGGGGCTATCGCAGCGCGAGGTGGCGCAGAATCTGCTGATCTCGCTATCCGGCAGCAGCCAGACTTCGCCCAACTTCTGGCTGAACCCGCGCAACGGCGTAAGCTATCCGCTGATGGTGTCGGTGCCTCAGTACGCGATGGCTTCGCTGCAATCGCTATCGAACATTCCGCTTGGCCTTGGCGCTGCCCCGGGCACCACCGCCGACGGCGCCGGCGGCGACCTGCTCGGCTCGCTGGGCAGCGTGGCGCGCACGAACCAGCAGGGCGTGGTGTCGCACTACAACGTGCAGCCGGTGATCGACATCTTCGGCTCGGTGCGCGGGCGCGACCTTGGCGCGGTGGCCGGCGACATCGGCCGCCTCGTCGACGCCGCGCGCAAGACATTGCCGCCCGGGTCCGAGCTGGTCGTGCGCGGCCAGGTGCAGACCATGCACGCGTCCTTCGCCGGTCTGCTCGGCGGCCTGGCGATCGCGGTGGTGCTGGTGTACCTGCTGATGGTGGTGAACTTCCAGTCCTGGCTCGACCCGCTGGCCATCATCGGCGGACTGCCGGGCGCGCTGGCCGGCATGGCGTGGATGCTTTTCATCACCCGCACCACCGTCAGCGTGCCGGCGCTGACCGGCGCCATCATGTGCATCGGCATCGCCACCGCCAACAGCATCCTGGTGATCAGCCTGGCGCGCGAGCTGCGCGCGCGGGGCGCGTCGCCCTTCGACGCCGCGCTGCAAGCCGGCATCGGCCGCTTCCGCCCGGTGGTGATGACCGCGCTGGCGATGTTGATCGGCATGATCCCGATGGCGCTCGGCGCCGGCGACGCGGGCGCGCAGAACGCGCCGCTGGGCCGCGCCGTGATCGGCGGCCTGGCCTGCGGCACCGTCGCCACCCTGGTACTGGTGCCGACCCTGTTCGCGCTGCTGCACCGCTGGCTTGCCGCTCGCGCTCCTACCTCCGCCCTTGCACCGCGTCCCGCCCTCAGCTTCGAACAGAAAGGTCAGGCATGACTCTCCCCGCTTCCCAAGCTTCACCCACTGCCAACTTATCGTCCGCCACCGGCACCGCCAGGGTTCGCCGCATACGCGCCGGCCTGCTGGCGCTGGCTTTGCTCGGCGCGGCGCTGGCCGCCGGCGTCGTGCCCAGGCTGCACGCCAAGGCCGCACTGGCCGTTAACAGTGCCGAAGCGATGGCCATGGTCGTTTCCACGGTGAGGCCCGCCAGCGCACCAGCGGTTCAGGAATTGACCTTGCCAGGCGATGTGCGCGCCTTCCAGGACGCACCGGTCTATGCGCGCGTGAACGGCTACCTGCGCCGCTGGTACGCCGACATCGGCACGCCGGTCAGGCAAGGCCAGTTGCTGGCGGAGATCGATGCCCCTGAGGTGAGCGACCAGCTACGCCAGGCGCGCGCCGACGAAGCCATCGCCGCGGCCAACTATGCGCTGGCCAAGAGCACGGCAGAGCGCTGGCAGGACCTGCTCAAATCGCGCTCGGTGGCCCAGCAGGACACCGACCAGAAAGTGGCCGACATGCAAGCCAAGGCCGCCACGCTGGCCTCGGCGCGCTCCAACACGGCGCGCCTGGCGCAACTGGCCTCGTACACGCAGATCCGCGCGCCCTTCGACGGCGTGGTGACAGCGCGCAATGTGGACACCGGCGCGCTGATCGATGCCGGCAGCGCCGGCGGACCCGGCCGCGAACTCTTCCACCTTTCCGCTAGCGAGCGGCTGCGCGTGTACGTGCAGGTGCCACAGGACGCCAGCGGCATCGTCGGCCCGCAGATGCAGGCGTGGCTGACGTTGCCGCAGTTCCCCGGGCAGCGTTTTCCCGCCACCGTGGCGCGCAACGCCGGCGCCATCGATCACGTCACGCGCAGCCTGCGCGTGGAACTGGACGTGGACAACGCCGGCGGCCGGATCCTGCCCGGGGCCTATGCCGAGGCGCACCTGAGCGCGCCGCGGACACGGGCCGGCCTGGACCTGCCGGCCAATACGCTGATGTTCCGGGCGCAGGGCACCTGCGTGGCCGTGGTTGGCGCGGACGGCAAGCTGGCAATCCGGACCGTGACGATCGGGCGCGACTTCGGCTCCCATGTGGAAATCACCGAAGGCCTGCGGGGCGGAGAGCAAGTGGTGGTCAATCCCGGCGACGGCTTGCTGGCGGGCGATGTGGTCAGGCTGACCAGCAAAGCAAGGTAGGCCCGGCATGCATGCACGACACACTCCCGTCCGTTTCCCCAAGACCAGGCGCAACGCAACGAGCCTGGCCATCACCATTGCCATGGCCGCGCTGCTGGCCGGCTGCGCCACCGCCCCACCCTACCAGCCGCCCGCCGTGGACACGCCGGCTGCCTACAAGGAAGCCGGCGCCAGCGCCGCGCAGCCGGGCGGTCCGCCGGGCATCGCGCCGGACTGGTGGCGCGTATATGCCGATGCACGGCTCGACACGCTCGAAGCACACATCGATGTTTCCAGCCAGACGCTGCGCAAGGCGGTGGCCCTGCTGCAAGATGCACGCGCCCAGGCCAGGGCCGCGCATGCCGCGTACTTTCCCACCCTCAGCGCCGGGGCGAGTATCAGCAGCAGCCATACCTCGGCCAATGTGGTTGGCCGCTCGCTGGCCGGCAAGACCGAACCCAACCACCTGCTGGGCCTGACAGCCACCTGGGAGCCGGACCTGTGGGGCCGCATCGGCAATGGCGTGGACGCAGCCGAGGCGCGCGCCCAGGCCAGCGCCGACGACGTAGCGGCCGTGCGCCTGGGCCTGCAGGCCGAGCTGGCCGCCGACTACTTCGGCCTGCGCTCGACCGACCGGGAACTCGACCTGCTCCAGCGCACCCTTGACGCCTACGGTACGGTGCTGGAGCTGGCCGGCAACCGCTACCGTGGCGGCATCGCGACGGAAGGCGACGTGGCACAGGCCCGGGCCCAGCTCGAGAACGCCAGGGCGCAGCTGGCGGACCTGCGCCTGAATCGCGCGCAACTGGAGCATGCCATCGCCACGCTGCTGGGCGAACCCGTCGCGCGCTTCTCGCTGCCGCCGCTGGCCGACACCGCGGCGCTGCCCGCGCTGCCAGCCATCCCGGCCGCGCTGCCCTCGCAACTGCTGGAGCGCCGKCCCGACRTYGCSGCCGCCGAACGCCGCGTGGCSGCCGCGAACGCCCAGATCGGCGTGGCCCGCGCCGCCTTTTTCCCGAGCCTGCTGCTTGCCGTGAGCGGAGGCCTGGAGAGCACCAGCCTGGCCGGCTGGCTGACCGCGCCAAGCCGCTTCTGGGCCATCGGCCCAGCGCTGGCCGCCACGCTGTTCGACGGCGGGCGCCGGCAGGCGGTGGCCGACAGCGCGCGCGCCCAGTTAGACGCCAGCGCCGCCGACTATCGCGGCACCGTGCTGCGCGGCTTCCAGGAGGTGGAGGACAACTTCGCCGCGTTGCGTGCGCTGCAGGAGGAAGCCACCAGCCAGCAGGCGGCGGCCGAAGCGTCCGAGCGTGCGCTGGCGCTGGGGCTGGACCGCTACCGCAAGGGCGCCGTGGCCTATCTGGATGTCAGCGTGCTGGAGAGCACCGCGCTTGCCAGCGAGCGGGCCGCCGAGGCGGTGCGCCGGCGGCAACTGATAGCGAGCGTCATGCTGGTCAAGGCACTGGGTGGTGGCTGGCAAAGCGCACCGATGACGAAACTGTAATGAGATGGTCAGGCTCGGGTCAGTGGCCAAAGCCAATACTGGGTACAGCCTGTTCATCCTGTCGATGAAGGCGCCACGGCCCCGGCGGCAGCGGGCCATCCGACCGAAAGAGGTAACGCATCATGAAAGCACTCATCCGCACCGTACTGATTTCCTGCGCCCTGGCCGCGCCAGCCCTGTCCTTCGCGCAAAGCGCGCAGGCGCCTCTCAGCCGCGCCGACGTCCGTGCCGACCTGATCCGGCTGGAACAGGCGGGCTACCAGCCGGGACGCGGCGACAACGCGAACTATCCGCGAGACATCCAGGCAGCCGAAGCCAAGGTGCAAGCGGAGGACGCCGCATCAGCCAACGGAGCCACGGCAAACGCGCAAGCGCAACTGCAGGCGACCGCCAACATGTCAATCGAGCGCGGCCAACCCCGCATCGATGCCGCGCGCACCCCCTTCTACTACGGCGCATGACGCCTCGGCACCGCCACACGCTACGCGTTCCGCGCTGCAATTCGCGCACCCGGAACGCGGCGCTGGCAATGCGAACCACGAGCGGCGGCGGCGCGCTTGCCGCGCCTACCGATGCCGGAACACCGCCTCCCGCCGCTCCAGGAACGCATTCATCCCCTCTTTCAGATCCTGCGTGGCGAACAGCGCATGCAACTGCCTGCGCTCGAACAGCATCCCCTCCGACAGCGATGACTCATAGGCACGGTTGACCGCCTCCTTCACCGCCATCATCGACGGCAGCGAAAAACCCGCAACGGTGTGTGCCACCGCCATCGCCTCATCCATCAGCCGGCCCGCTGCCACCACCCGCGACACCAGCCCGCTGCGCTCAGCCTCCGCCGCATCCATATTGCGCGCCGTCATGCACATGTCCATGGCCTTCGCCTTGGAGATTGCACGCGGCAGGCGTTGGGTGCCGCCGGCACCGGGAATGACCGCGAGTTTCAGCTCCGGCAGGCCGAACACGGCGTTGTCCGCCGCGATGAGGATGTCGCAGGCCATGGCCAGTTCGCAGCCGCCGCCCAAAGCATAGCCGGCCACCGCGGCGATCACCGGCTTGCGCACGCCGCGCAGCGTCTCCCAGTTGCGTGTGATGTAGTTGGACTTGAACACGTCCATATAGTCCCAGCCGCGCATCGCCGCGATGTCGGCGCCGGCGGCGAACGCCTTGTCATTGCCGGTGATCACGATCGCGCCGATGCCGTCGTTCTCATCCAATGCCAGCAGCGCCAGGCCAAGCGCATCCATCAGCGCATCGTTGAGGGCATTCATCTGCCCGGGGCGATTGAGCCGCAGCACGCCGACGCGGCCGGTGATCTCGGCGAGAATCAGGTTCTCTTCCATCTTGCCGTGGCCTTTATCCGCGCGCATTGGACTCGCCCTCCGGGTTCCCCGCCTGGCGGAGTTGCTCCCGCAGCCTGAACTTCTGGATCTTGCCCGCCGGCGTGGCGGGCAGCGCCGGCTGCACCACCAGCCGCTCGGGGATATATTGCGCGGCCATCTTCTGCGCCTTCAGGAAGTCCACCATTGCCGCCATGCCGAACTCCTGGCCGGGCCTGGGTACGACGAAGGCACAGGCGCGCTCGCCGAGCCGCTCATCGGGATAGGACACGATGGCCACTTGCGCAACGGCCGGGTGGCGATACAGCAGGGTCTCGATCTCCACCACGGGAATGTTCTCCCCCCCACGGATGATGACGTCCTTGCTGCGCCCGTCGATACGGATATAACCGCGGGCATCGATGCGTGCAAGGTCGCCGGTGTCGAACCAGCCCTCGGCGTCGGTGTCGTTCAGGTGCGGCCGCCGCAGGTAGCCGCCGAAGTTTGAACAGGACCGCACCAGCAACCTGCCGGTGGCGCCGGGCGGCAACGCCGCGCCTGCCGCGTCGGCCACCCGGACTTCGACGCCCGGCAACGGACAGCCGTCGGTGTGGATGGCCCGCTCATCGTCGTCTTCCAGCCGGGTCGTGGTCACGGCGCCCATTTCCGTCATGCCCCATGCCGAGACCACCTTGGCGCCCAGCGCGGCGCGCGCGTGCTCCACCAGCGCGCCGGGGATGGGCGCGCCGGCGCACAGGAATGCGCGCAGGGTGGGCACCGCATCGCCCGTCTCCGTCACCATCCTGGCCAGGTCGGTGAGAAACGGCGTCGAGGCCATGGTGAAGCTGACGCCCTCCTGCCGGATCAGGTCCAGCGCCTTGCGCGGCTCCCAGATGTCCTGAAGCACCACGCTCGCCCCCAGCATGACGGGCATCATCAGGCCGTACATAAAGCCGGTCTGGTGCGCCATCGGCGACGCCATCAGGATCACGTCATCCGCGCCCAGGTGCAGGCGCCCGGCGTAGGCGACGATATTGGACATCAGGGTATTGGCCGAATGCAGCACGCCCTTGGGCTCGCCGGTGGTACCGGAGGTGTAGATCAGCTGGGTGATGTCATCCGGGCCGGGACAATGGCGTGCCGGCATCTCGCCGGCATCGTCCCCGGCAGGCCCGCTCGACAGCGCCTCGAAGGCATTGGGCCCGCTGCCGCTGATCACCACCACGTGCCGCAGGTCCGGCAGCGCCTGGCGCAGGCCATCGAACATCGCTTCGTAGTCAAACCCGCGGAACCGCTTTGGCACCACCACCACCTTGCTGCACGCGTGCCTGAGCATGAACGACAGTTCGCGCTCGCGCAGGATCGGCATCAGCGGATTGAGCACGGCGCCTAGGCGCGAGCAGGCCAGGTAGAGCGCTGTGAATTCCCACCAGTTCGGCAACTGGCAGGACACCACGTCGTCGCGGCCAACGCCCAGCCTGGCCAGGCCGAGGGCAATGCGTTCGGCGCGGGTGGCCAGCTCCCGATACGTCAGGCGGGTGACCGCGCCGCTCTCCACCTGCACGGCGGTCAGCGCGATCTTGTCCGGGCAGCGGGCCACGCAATCGTCCAGCGCATCGTTGATGGTGCGCTCGGGCCACAGGCCCTGCGCGATGCTGGCGGCGCGGCGCGGTGGCAGCAGTACGGCGTCGAATTCCATGGCGTGTCTCCTCGTTGTTGTCGTGGTCAGGTCGCGGCGGGGGCGGTCGTCAGGCGGGCACCGCATCCCGGCCCGCGTGCGTGCGGGCGATGATGGTCTTCATGATCTGGGCCGTGCCGTCACCGATCTGGAAGCCCAGCACGTCGCGCAGGCGCTGCTCCATCGGGCCGCGGTCATAGCCGCCGTGGCCGAACGAGAGCAGGCACTGGTGCACCACGTCGTAGGCCAGCTTGGGCGCCCACCACTTGCACATCGCGGCTTCAGCGGTGTGCGGCAGGTTGTGGTCTTTCATCCAGAGTGTCTGCAGGCACAGCAGGCGCGCTGCCGTGACCTGTGTCTCGTAGTCCGCCAGCGGATGCGAGACGCCCTGGAAGGCCGACAGCGGCTTGCCGAAGGCCTGGCGCTCCGCCACGTATTCCCAGGTTTCCTCCAGGCTCGCCTTCGCCACCGCCAGCACCTGCAAGCCGATCAGCGCGCGGGAAAAATCGAAACCCTGCATCACCTGCACAAAGCCCTCGCCTTCCTTGCCAAGCAGGTGGCTCACCGGCACGCGCACATTCTCGAAGAAGATCGAGCCGCGCCCGATGGCGCGCTGGCCATGGCAGTCGAAGCGGTTGGTGGTGATGCCCGGCAGGTCCATCGGCACCAGCAGCGCCGAAACGCCGCGCGCGCCGGCTTCGATGGAGCCGCTGCGCGCGAACACCACCGCCGCGTCCGCCTGGTCGGCGGCGGAGATGGAGGTCTTCTCGCCGTTGAGCACGTAATGGTCGCCATCGCGCTCCATGCGCAGGCGCAGGCCGGCCGCATCGGAGCCGCCGCGCGGCTCGGTCAGCGCGATCGCGAACAGGGCTTCGCCTTGCGTCAGGCGCCGCAGCCACGGACGGGCGATTTCCGGCGCGGCGTGATGGGCCAGGATCTGACCGTTCAGCGAGGCCAGCAGGTTGATATAGGAAAGGCTCAGGTCGGCGCGCGCCACCTCTTCGTGGATCACGCCGGCGGCCAGGCAGCCCAAACCCTGGCCGCCGTATTGCTCGGGCAGTTCGGGCGCGATAAAGCCCATCTGGCCCATCTCGCGCATCAGCCCGCGGTCCAGCTCGCGGGTGCGGTCGCGCGCGAGGAAGCCGGGCGCGATGCGTTCGGTGGCGAAGCGGCGGGCATGGTCGCCCAGTGCGACCAGGTCTTCATCGAGATAGGGGTTCATGGCGTCTCCAGGATGTCTTGCCGCGCGGCGCGCCGGTGCGATGCGCCGTGCGGCCGCGTTGCTTGTGCCAGCAACGGCGGATTACTTCGCGTACTTGCGGAAATCGGGCTTGCGCTTTTCCTGGAAGGCGGTCACGCCCTCGCGCGATTCCTCGGTGTCGTAGTAGAGCTTCAGCGCGTACATGCCCATGCCGGCAATGCCGCTCTGGTGGGCGGTGTCCATATTGAAGGAACGCTTGGCGATGGCCAGCGCGGTCGGGCTCTTGTCCATGATCTCGTCGCACCATTTCTGCACTTCGGCATCGAGTTGCTCATGCGGGACGACTGCGTTGACCAGCCCCATGGCAAGGGCTTCGGCGGCCGGATAGCGCCGGCACAGGTACCAGATCTCGCGCGCTTTTTTCTCGCCCACCACACGCGCCAGGAACGCCGTGCCGTAGCCGGGATCGACCGAGCCGACCTTGGGACCGACCTGCCCGAACACGGCCTTGTCGGACGCGATGGTGAAGTCGCAGATCGTGCACAGCACGTTGCCCCCGCCGATGGCGTAGCCCTGCACGCGCGCGATCACGGGCTTGGGCACGTCGCGGATGGCGTTGTGCAGTTCTTCCATCGGCAGGCCGATGGTGCCGCGTCCGTCGTACTGGCCTTCATGGGCGGACTGGTCGCCGCCGGTGCAGAAGGCCTTCTCGCCGGCGCCGGCCAGCACGATGGCGCCGATGGCGCGGTCATAGCCGGCGCGATTGATCGCGTGGATCAGTTCGTCACAGGTGCGCCCGCGGAATGCGTTCATCTTCTCCGGGCGGTTGATGGTGATCCAGGCTGCGCCGTTGCGCACTTCATAGAGGATGTCTTCGTATGGCATGGTGTGTCTCCGTTGTCGTGGTGGGTGCCGGATGCTGGCTGCGCTCATCCGTTCATGGTCAGGCCGCCAGACACGCTCAGTACCTGGCCGGTAATGAAGGCCGCGTCATCGCTGGCAAAGAACACGATCGCGCCGGGCAGGTCGTCCGGCTGGCCGATGCGGCCCAGCGGGATGGAGCGGGTGAAGGCTTCCATCAGCTTTTCCGGGTTGCCAGCGCCTTGCTTGTAGTCGGCGAACAGCGCGGTGTCGGTCGGGCCGGGACACACCACGTTGACGGTGATGCCGTGGCGCGCGTGCTCGCGCGCGATGGTCTTGGAGAACGACACCAGCCCGCCCTTGCAGGCGGCGTACACGGCTTCGCCGGAGGAGCCCACCCGCGCCGCGTCGGAAGCAATGTTGACGATGCGCCCGCACTTGCGCTCCACCATGCCGGGCAGCACGGCGTGATGCATATGCAGCGCGCCGGTCAGGTTGATGGCGATCAGGCGTTCCCATTGCGCCGGTTCCGTCTTGGTGAACGGCTTGAATACGTCCCAGCCGGCGTTATTGACCAGGACATCGACGGGGCCGAGCTGGCTCACGGTGGCGGCAACCGCGGCATCCACGCTGGTGCGGTCCGTAATGTCACACTGGAACGCCTCGGCCCGGCCGCCTTCTTCGCGGATCCGGGCGGCGACCTGCCCTGCGGCGTCGAGGTTCAGGTCCAGCACGGCCACGGCAGCGCCTTCGCGCGCAAAGCGACGGCAGGTCGCCCCACCGATGCCGCCACCACCACCGGTCACGATGACCGTCTTGCCTTCGAGTCTTTGCACAGTGTTCTCCTTCCAGGTCCAGGGTGCTATCGTGCGGCTTAAAYGTCGCGCGTCAGCGGTTAAATACGTCAATATATTGACGTATACTAGGCTGGCAACTGGACCAATGCAAGTACGACTACCCAGGAAGTTATGATGGTTAACCCCGATTTTGATGATGATCTTGCTCCGGCGGCGCGCATGGAGATGGCAAACAGGCTGTTCTTCCGCCTGTATCAATGCGCAAATATGTTGCATAAAACGGGATCAAGAGCCGTCGAGGCCGAAGGCCTGACCACGCAGCAGTGGGCGGTACTGGGCGCCCTATCGCGGCCGCAGGCGGCCGAGGGCATGAGCGTGGGGGACCTGGCGCGCTACCTGATGGTTAGCCGGCAGAACCTGTCCGGCCTGGTGGGCCGCATGGAGCGCGACGGCCACCTGAGCCTGGCGCCGGACGGGCGCGACCGGCGTTCGCGGCTGGTCACGATGACGGAGACCGGGCGCCATGTCTGGCTGAAGCTGGCGCAACCCAAGATCCGCGACTACTACGAGCGGGCGCTGACCGATTTTTCAACGGGCGACATCACGCACACGCTGCATTACCTGCTCAAGCTGCTGGAGAACATGAAAGCACTGGATGCCGAAGGGCCTGTGGCGGACGAAGCGCCGGAGTAATGGCGGAGGGCGTGGAGGACTACATGAAAGACATGCCGGCGCGGACGATGCGCGTGCGCGCCGGCATGCGTTATTCGGCCTTGATGCCGTGGGCGCGGATCAGTTCGGCCCAGCCCGCGCTTTCCTGGCGAATGCGCGTGGCGAGCGCGTCGGGCGTGCCGGCGACCGGCTCCATGCCTTGCCGCGCGAGTTCTTCGCGGGCCGCCTTGCCGCCGAAGACCGCGCGCACGTCGGCATAGAGCGCATCGGCCACCGGCGCCGGGGTGGCGCGCGGCAGCAGCAGCGCATACCAGGAGCTGACCTCGATGCCACGCACGCCCTGCTCCGCCAGGGACGGGATGGCAGGCGCCGCGGGAGAGCGCGCGGCCTGGGTGACGGCCAGTGCACGCAACGCGCCGGAGCGGATAAACGGCGCCAGCGTGGGCAGCGTGCCGAACAGGATCGGCACGTGCCCGCCCACCACATCGTTAAGCGCCTGCGTGGTGCCCTTATAAGGGACATGCAGCAATGCGATGCCCGTCTGCTGGCGGAACAGCTCGCCCGCCAGGTGCAGGCCACTGCCCACGCCGGGACTGGCATAGCCTAGCGGCGGATTGGCGCGCTGCGCCAGCGCCACCAGCTCCTGCACCGAACCGGCCCGCACCGAGGGATGCACCGCCAGCACATTGGGCGAACTCGCCAGCAGCGAGACCGGGCGGAAGTCCCGCTCCACGTTGTAGGCAAGCGCGGGGAACAGCGTGGGATTGATGGTCAGGTTGCCGGCAGGCGCGACCAGCAGCGTGCAGCCGTCGCCCGCGGCGCGGCGCACGGCGTCGATGCCGATATTGCCGTTGGCGCCAGGCTTGTTGTCGACCACCACGGTGACGCCGCGCCGCTGGTGGAGGCCTTGCGCGAGCGTGCGCGCCAACAGGTCCGCCGGGCCGGCTGCGGGGAACGGCACGACTATGCGCAGTGCGCTGCAACTGCTGGCCGCATCCGTCCCGGCGGCACGCGCGGCCGGAACAACGCCTTGCCACAGGCCGGCAATCGCCAGGCACGCGAGCGCCGTCCCGCGCATCGCGCGCGCGATCTTTTCTTCACTCTTCGGATATTGCACTTCGGAAGGCCTGCTCAAGAGTCTGGGGTATTGGTGATGCCGCAACGAAGATATTTTGTTTCACTAAAGAAACATGGTTCTTCTATTGAAACAAAAGAAAATATAGCCCGTCCCTGCAGAGGAAGGGACTAGGGTTATCCCCAGGTTCACGTGGTGCATCAGGGAACCGGCCGCATTGGTGAAGTCCGGTGCGCCCGCAATGGTGCGCGCGGCGGCTGGCCTAAACTGGAAACAGCACCCTGACACGACAACCGTCCATGCCACGGTCGCGGCACGCGGACGCCGTTGCGGGGCGCGCACGGGAGGTTATCGTGCAAGGCTTCCAGCTCACGCTGTTCACCATCGAGAACCGGCGTCACCACGGCAAGCAGTTGTCGCACTGGTTGCTGCAGGTTCTGAGGGACCTGCATATCCGCGGCGCCACGCACACGGTGGCGGCCGAGGGCATCGGCCATGACCGCCGCTTTCACACCTGGCATTTCCTGGAACTGGCCGACCGGCCGGAAGAAATCACCGTAATTGCCACGGAAGAGGAGGTGCAGCGTTTGTTCGACCGGCTGGCCGAGGAAGACGTCCAGGTGTTCTACGCGAAGACGCCGGTGGAGTTCGGCTTCCTGGGGAAAGGCGCGCCAGGCGCGCAGGCCCGCCCCTGAACTCGCCGGCGGCGCCCGCCTTAATCGATGCTCGCCGCCACGCTGGTGCTCGTGCTGCCGCGCAAGGCGGCTTCCGGCAGGCGCGCCACCAGGAATGGCGCCACCAGCGACACGGCGGCGCTCAGCAGGAACAGGGTGCGGAACGCCGCTTCGGCGGCGGCGCGCACCGCGCCCGCATCGGCCGTATCGCCGCCTGTCATGGCACGGTGGAACATGCTCATGAGGATGTCTTCGCCGCCGCCCAGGTCCGATACGCCCATGCCGCCACGGCGCAACAGCGCGATCAGCACCGTGGTCAGCACCGCCACGCCGACCGCGCCGCCCAGCATGCGCGAGAAGGCGGTCAGCGCCGTGGCCACGCCCACCTGGTGCGCGGGCACGGCGTTCTGGGTGGCCACCAGCCCGCTGGGCAATTGCAGCCCGATGGCCAGCCCGAGCGTCACCATCACCAGCCCGGTCAGCACGACCGCATGCGGATCGACGAACGCCAGCGACACGATCGCCAGCGGCGCGACCAGCGAGCCCACCAGTTGCAGCGGCTTGTAGCGGCCACTCCATGACATCAGCCGGCCCGAGAAAAACGCCCCGAACGGGATGGCCAGCGTCAACGGCACCAGCCGCAGCGCGGCCGTGTCAGCCTGCACGCCGCCCACCACCTGGAAGCGCAGCGGCAGCAGCACGGACATGGCGATCAACTGGAAAAAGCACAGGAACAGCGTGATGCAGCAGATCGCGACCGTCGGCACGCGCAGCATGGCCAGCGGGATCATCGGGTCGCTGACCCGCCGCTCCTGCCACACGAACAGCACCATGGCGACCAGGCCTGCCGCCAGCAGGCCAACGGTCTGCGGCGTCGCGGCCGAATGGCCCTGCCCGAGCCGGGTCAGGAACACCAGCACGCCGGTCAGGCCACCCCCGAACAGCAGCGCGCCAAGGTAATCGATGCGATGGCGGCGCCCGCCCGCCGGCAGGTGCTTGAGCGCGCGGCGGACCACCACCAGCGCGACCAGCGCCAGCGGCAGGTTGATCCAGAAAATCCAGCGCCACGACAGGTAGTGCGCCAGGTAGCCGCCGATCACCGGGCCGGCCATGCTGGCCACGGCCCACACGCCGCTCACGTAACCCTGGTAGCGGCCACGGTCGCGCAGCGGTACCACATCTGCGATGGTGGCTTGCGACACCGAGATCAGGCCGCCGCCGCCCAGCCCTTGCAGGATGCGCGCGACGATCAGCTGCGGCATGGTCTGCGCCAGCGCGCAGAACACCGAGGCCAGCAGGAACAGCACGATGGCAAACGACAGCACCGAGCGCCGCCCCAGCACGTCCGACAGCTTGCCGTAGATCGGCGTCACCACCGTCGAAGCCACCAGGTAGGCCGAAACCACCCACGCCATCTCCTCGAAGCCGTTGAGCTGCAACGCGATCTCAGGCAGCACCACGGCGACGATCGATTGCTCGAGCGCCCCCAGCAGGATGGCCAGCATCAGGCCGAAGATGACCTGCATCACCGGCACCGGCGGCACGGCAGGGAGCCCGGACGCTGCATGGCCGTGGCTGCCAGCCTCCCCCGTGCCGGGGGCCGGGGATGCTGCGGACAGAGAGGGGAAGGATGGCGGGGAGACGGCGGGCATGGGCTGGCGGGAGAGAGAACGCACGGCGAGGGACACGGAGTGCGATGCCGCCGCGAACGGGCGGCATCGCTCCTTTCTGTTTTTTGTATACAAGGGCGATATTGTAGGCCTAAGCCTTTCGCCTTGCAGCCGCCGCCGGCAGGCTTGCCGGGCTCCGCGCCAGGACGGCGCGGCAGAACTCAGAAGGATTCCCAGTCGCCATTGGCCACGGCGAAGCCGCCAGCGGCCGGCGTGCGCGCGGCGCGGCGC
>NZ_JBFTLX010000092.1:0-24183 GCF_056396665.1 Cupriavidus sp. 05T313
TTTCCGTATCGGCCAGATCGTGCCGAGCTCGAACACCACCATGGAAACCGAAATCCCCGCGATGCTGCTGGCGCGCCAGCAGGTGCGGCCCGAGCGGTTCACCTTCCACTCCAGCCGCATGCGCATGAAGAAGGTGGTCAAGGAGGAACTGGCGGCCATGGACGCCGAATCCGACCGCTGCGCGCTGGAACTCAGCGACGCCCGCGTCGACGTGCTGGGCTACGCCTGCCTGGTGGCGATCATGGCGATGGGCCACGGCTACCACCGCGTCTCGGAGAAACGCCTGCAGGCCCATACCGCCGCGAATGGCGCCGATGCACCGGTAATCACCAGCGCCGGTGCRCTGATCGACGCGCTGAAGGTGATCGGCGCCAGGCGCATTGCCGTGGTCGCGCCCTATATGAAGCCGCTGACGGAACTGGTGGTGGACTACATCCGCAACGAAGGCTACGAAGTGGTGGACTGGCGCGCGCTGGAAATTCCCGACAACCTCGAGGTGGGCCGTCATGATCCCGCCAGGCTGCCCGGCATCGTCGCGCAGATGAACACCAAAGACGTCGACGCCATCGTRCTGTCGGCCTGCGTGCAGATGCCTTCGTTGCCGGCCGTGGCCAAGGTGGAAGCGATGACCGGCAAGCCCGTGATCACCGCGGCCATCGCCACCACCTACGCCATCCTCAAGCAGCTCGACCTGGAGCCGGTCGTGCCCGGCGCCGGCGCGCTGCTGTCGGGTGCCTACTAAACCGTCTTCGGCTAATGCGGCTAGTCAGGCTAGTTCGACAAAGGAGTCAGCAATGAGCGAGTTTCTCTACGGCGGCAATGTGTTCGCCAACGGCATCCGCCAGCACTACCTGCGCTACGGCGGCGCCACTGGCGCGCGCCAGGGGCGCGACGCCGTGGTGATCGTGCCCGGCATCACCAGCCCGGCCGTGACCTGGGGCTTTGTCGGCGAACAGTTCGGCAAGCACTTCGATACCTACATCCTGGATGTGCGCGGGCGCGGCTTGTCCGAGGCGGGCGATGCGCTGGACTACAGCCTGGATGCGCAAGCCGCGGACGTGACGGGGTTCGCGCAGGCGCTGGGCCTGGCGCGCTACGCCATCGTCGGCCATTCGATGGGCGCGCGCATCGGCATCCGCGCCGCGCGCGGCAATCCCGCCGGGCTGACGCGGCTGGTGATGGTGGATCCGCCCGTGTCGGGCCCGGGCCGCCGTGCCTATCCGTCGCAATTGCCCTGGTATGTGGATTCGATCCGCCTGGCGCGGCAAGGTATCGACGCCGAGGGCATGCGCCGCTTCTGCCCCACGTGGACGGAAGAGCAGCTTCGCCTGCGCGCCGAGTGGCTGCACACCTGCGACGAGCGCGCCATCGTGACGAGCTTCGAGGACTTCCATCGCGACGATGTGCATGCCGACATGCCATCGGTGCAGGTGCCCACGCTGCTGATGGTGGCCGGGCGCGGCGATGTGATCCGCGCGGAAGACATCGAAGAGATTCGCGGCCTGCTGCCCGCGGTGCAGGTTGCCCGCGTGCCGGATGCGGGCCATATGATCCCGTGGGACGACGAGGCCGGCTTCTACCGCGCCTTCGGCGATTTCCTCGGCGCGCCGCTGCTGCGGGACCAGGCCGCAGCCTGATCCGCCGGCTTCACCAGAAAGGAGAACACATGCCAGTAAGCGATCACGACCTGACCCAGGCCTGGCGCCAGGTGCTCACACTGTCAAAACTGGAGCCGGGCCAGACGGTCACGGTGCTGACCGGCGCCGCCACGCATCCGCAAACGCTGCGCACGGCGCAGATGGCGGCCACCGCGATGGGCGCCATCGTCAACCGGCTGGRCCTGCCGCCCGTCAACGGCGACAAGGCGCTCAGCCGCGACGCGCTGGCCTATCTCGGCACCACGCCGCTCACCGGCAACCCGGCCGCCATCGCCGCGCTCAAAGCCAGCGACCTGGTGCTGGACCTGATGACGCTGCTGTTCTCGCCGGAACAGCACGACATCCTCTCCGGCGGCACCAAGATCCTGCTGGCGGTGGAGCCGCCCGAAGTGCTGGTGCGGCTGGTGCCCACGGAAGGCGACCGCACCCGCGTGAAAGCGGCCACGGCGCGGCTGGCGCGCGCGCGGGAGATGCATATCGTGTCGGACGCCGGCACCGACCTGCGTTGCTCGCTCGGCGAGTTTCCCGCCATCAGCGAGTACGGTTTCGTCGACGAGCCCGGCCGTTGGGATCACTGGCCAAGCGGCTTTGTGCTGACCTGGCCGGACGAAGGCGGCACCAACGGGCGCATCGTGCTCGATCGCGGCGACATCCTGTTGCCGATGAAATCCTATGTGCAGGAGCCCATCGGCATCACGCTGGAGAACGGCTACGTCACCCGCATCGAAGGCGGCCTGGACGCCGAGCTGCTGAGCGACTACATGGCCTCGTTCAACGACCCCGAGGCCTACGCCATGTCGCATATCGGCTGGGGCCTGCAGCCGCGCGCGCGCTGGTCCACTCTCGCCATGTACGACCGCGAGGCCACCATCGGCATGGACGCGCGCGCGTTCGAGGGCAACTTCCTCTGCTCCTTCGGCCCCAACAACGAGGCCGGTGGCAGCCGCACCACGGCGTGCCATATCGATATCCCGGTGCGGCATTGCACCGTGCGGCTGGACGGCGAGGCGGTGGTCGAGAAGGGCAAGGTGCTGGACAGCGAGTACCAGCAGGCGCAGCAGGTTCAGCAAGTGCAGCAAGTGCAGCAAGTGCAGCAACAAAGGGCCAAGGGAGCCATTCATGCATGACGAAGTCAAGACCTACGAGCGCCAGGGCTTCGGCGCCACCCTGGAACCCAAGGCGCCCTACGGCCTGCTGATCATCGATTTCGTCAACGGCTTTGCCAATCCGGAAGTCTTCGGCGGCGGCAATATCCCCGAGGCCATCGCCAACACCGGGCCGCTGCTGGCCACGGCGCGCGAGCAGGGCTGGCCGGTGGCGCACAGCCGCATCGTGTTCGCCGACGACGACAGCGACCACAACATCTTCACGCTCAAGGTGCCCGGCATGCTGGGGCTGAAGGAGGCCAGCCACAACAGCGCGATCGTGCCGCAACTGGCGCCGCGTGCTGGCGAGCTGGTGGTGCGCAAGACGGTGCCATCCGCCTTTTTCGGTACCTCGCTGGCGGCGTGGCTGACCCAGCGCGGCGTGCGCACGCTATTGGTGGCGGGTTGCGTCACCAGCGGCTGCGTGCGGGCCAGCGTGGTCGATGCCATGTCGCTGGGCTTCCGGCCGCTGGTGTTGTCCGATTGCGTGGGCGACCGCGCAATCGGGCCGCACGATGCCAACCTGTTCGACATGGCGCAGAAATACGCCACGGTGATGCCGCGCGACGAAGCCCTGGCGATGCTCGCCCGGGCGGCGGCCTGAGAAGGTCATCCGGCGATGCGCGCCGACCGCCGGCTGCCAGGGTTACGCGCGCCTGGCGCGCGCCGGCTTCTTGCGCGCGGCGGCGTCCGCCGCCGGGCCGATGGCGGGAGGCGCCACGCAGACCGTGCTCAGCACCGTGCGCTGGATCACATTGCGCCAGTGCTCCAGCGCCGGCTTGCTCATCATGGGCTCGTCAAGGAAGGCACTGAGCGTATGATGGTTCGAGTTGTAGAAGTACCCCAGCGAAGCGATCACCAGGTAGATATCGCGCGCCTGCACATCGGGCTGGAACAGGCCGGCGGCCTTGCCGCGCTCCAGGATGCCGTCCAGCACGGACAGCGCGTAGCTGGAGATCTCCCTGAGCCGGCTCGATTTCTTGGCGTGCTTGCCCTGGCTCATGTTCTCGCTGGACAGGATGGCGACGAACTCCGGATGGTCCAGGTAGTAGCCCCAGACGAAGTCGATCAGCTGGGTCAGCGCGCGCACCGGGTCCCCGGTATCGAGCTGGAGCGCCTGCTCGGCCTCGTTGAGCTGGAGGTAGATGGTTTCGAGGACTTCGACAAAGAGCTTTTCCTTGCTGCCGAAGTAGTAATAGATCATGCGGTCGTAGGTCTTGGCCAGCGAGGAGATTTTCTCCACGCGCCCGCCTTCGTAGCCGCGCAGGGCGAAGACCTTGATGGCTGCCTTGAGGATCTTGGCTCGGGTGTCCTGAGCTTGCCGGGCCCGGGTTCCGGCTGCCGCGCTTTTCTTAGCGGTCGGGGTGCTCATAAGTTTGATACAACTTGCTGTTCAAGGCTGGCAGTATAACGGCCACGGCGGGCGGAGCCGGAATCCGGCGGCCTGCCCGCATGCCCCATCCGAGACATGGAACGAATGGAAACGACCCCCGCCACCGGACCCGAGTCCGCGTCTCTCCCCGCATCGGCACCGATGTCTCCCGGCGCGCTGCGCGACGCCCTGCTGCAGGCGCGCGGCGTCCTGCTGGTGACGCGGGCGCCGCAAGCGGCACCCCGGCCCGCGCCCGGCCAGCCCGGCGCGGCTTCCGACTATGTCGCGGCGCAACCGGACATCTTCGTGGCGCTGCGGGACAACGGCGAGATCCTGGCCTTCAACGGCCACGTCGACCTGGGCACCGGCATCCGCACCTCGCTGGCGCAGATCGTGGCCGAGGAACTGGAGGTGCCGGCGGCGCGCGTGGCGATGACGCTGGGCCATACCCAGCTGACGCCCAACCAGGGACCCACCATCGCCAGTGCCACCATCCAGATCTCGGCACTGCCGCTGCGGCGCGCGGCGGCGCAGGCCATGGCCTGGCTGCGCGGGCGCGCCGCCGCGCGGCTCGGCGTGCCGCCCGAAGCGCTGGACGCGGAAGACGGCCGCCTGCGCTTGCGCGGCGGGCAGGGCGATTGCCTGACGTACGGCGAACTGCTGGCCGGCGAGCATATCGAGTTGCCGCTGGCCGACGACATCGCCACCAAGCCCGTCAGCGAATACCGCGTGGTGGGGCGCGCCGCCGCGCGCGTGGATATTCCCGCCAAGGCCACCGCGCAGCTCACCTTCGTGCACGACGTGCGCGTGCCTGGCATGCTGCATGGCCGCGTGGTGCGTCCGCCATACGCTGGCCGCGATTGCGGCGACTTTGTCGGCACCAGCCTGCGCGGCGTCGACCGTGCATCGATCCATGACGTACGCGGCGTGGTCGACGTGGTAGTGCAGGGTGATTTCGTCGGCGTGGTGGCGCAGCGCGAGGAGCAGGCCATGCAGGCCGCGCGGCGCCTGCGGGTGGACTGGAAGCCGGTGCCGCCGCTGCCCGCGCTGAACGAACCGGGCGACGCGGAGGCCGCGCTGCGCGCCAATCCCGCGACGCGCCGCACCCTGGTGGACGACGGCGATGCGCAGGCGGCGTTCGACGCCGCGCGCGGCGCGGGCCGGGTGCTGTCGCGCGGCTATGCGTGGCCTTACCAGATGCACGCCTCGATCGGTCCCTCCTGCGCCGTGGCCGACTACCGCGAAGACGGCCTCACGGTGTGGTCGGGCACGCAGAATCCCCATGTGCTGCGCATCGACCTGGCGCGGCTGACGGGCCTGGACGAAGGCTGCATCGAGATCGTGCGGATGGAAGCCGCCGGCTGCTACGGGCGTAATTGCGCCGACGACGTCTGCGCCGATGCGGTGCTGCTGTCGCGCGCGGTGGGGCGGCCGGTGCGCGTGCAGCTCACGCGCGAGCAGGAACATTTGTGGGAGCCCAAGGGCGCGGCGCAACTGATGGACGTGCGCGGCGCCATCGGCCCCGGCGGCGAACTGCTCGCCTACGATTTCGTCAGCCGCTATCCGTCCAACGATGCGCCCACGCTGGCGCTGTTGCTCACCGGCATCGTCGGTAACGCGCCGCGCACGCTGCAGATGGGCGACCGCACCGCGGTGCCACCCTACCAATACGCGAACACGCGCATCGGCTGCGACGATACGCCCGCGATCGTGCGCGCCTCGTGGCTGCGCGGCGTCTCGGCCCTGCCCAACGTGTTCGCGCACGAATCCTTCATCGACGAACTGGCGCACGAGAGCGGCGCCGATCCGCTGGCCTTCCGCCTGCGCCACCTGCCCGACGAGCGCGCCGCCGATCTGCTGCGTGCGCTGGCGGCGCACGCCGGCTGGCAAGAGGGCGCGCGCGGCTCGCGTGGCAAGCCCGGCGCCGATGGGCTGCTGCGCGGGCGCGGCGTGGCCTACGCCCGCTATATCCACAGCAAATTCCCGGGCTTTGGCGCCGCGTGGGCGGCCTGGGTGGTGGACCTGGCGGTAGCGCCCGATACGGGGCTTGTGACAGTGGAGCGCCTGGTGGTGGCGCAGGACACGGGGATGATGGTGAACCCCGACGGCGTGCGCCACCAGGTGCAGGGCAACGTGGTGCAGGCGCTTGGCCGCGTGCTCAAGGAGCAGGTGCGTTTCGATGCCGCCGGCGTGGCCAGCCGCGAGTGGGGCAGCTATCCGCTGCTGACGTTTCCCGAGCTGCCGCGCATCGAAGTGGTGCTGATGCCGCGCCAGGAGGAAGCGCCGATGGGCGCCGGCGAATCGGCATCGCTGCCGGGCGCGCCGGCCATTGCCAACGCGCTGTTCGATGCCACCGGGGTGCGGCTGCGGCGTGCGCCGTTCACGCCGGAGGTGGTGCTTGCCGCGCTGGCCGGCGAGCTGGGCCAGCCTGCCTGAGGCGCGTATCGGCGCCTTATTCCGGCTCGCCGTCCGGCGTGCCGCCGCGATCGTCGAACTCGCTCATTTTCCGCAGCAGATAGGTAATCGCCACCCGTTCCGCGGGATTGAGGTCGCCAAAGGTCTGCTCGGAGATGCGGTGCGCGAACGGCACCGTTTCCTCGATCAGCGCGTGGCCGGCCGGCGTCACCGTGATCACCACCTTGCGGCGGTCATTGGTGTCGTGCGAGACCGCCACCAGTTCGCGCGCCTTGAGGCGCTCGATGATGCCGCGCACGGTGGCCTGGTCGATGGCGGTGGCCCTCACGATCTCGCTGAGCGAGCACGAGCCGCGTTCGTTGACCGCGCACATCACCACGAACTGCGCGGCGGTCAGTTGCGAATCGGCAATGGTCTGCTGGAAGATCGCCACATGGCGCTGGTAGGCGCGCCGCAGCAGGTGCCCGACTTGCTCGGTGAAATCGTAGTCGGCGGCGGATTTTTGCGCGGCGGTCTTGCGCGCGGAGGAATTGGACACGATGGGCGGTCTGCGGGCATGAGATAAACGTGCCTCCGAGTATACCGAGCGTGGCCGCGCGCGGCGCGATTTTTCTCGCTACGACGCCGCCCCATGCGCCGCCAGCACCGGATCGCCCTCCAGCGCGCTGGAGGGCCTGCCGTCCACGCCCACCGGCACATCGCCCACCAGCGTGATGCGATAGAGCTGCCGGTCGAAGTCGAGGTCGAAGATGTCCGCGGGCGCGAGGTGCGCGGTAGCGCGGTTGTCCCAGAACGCGATGCTGCCCGGTTCCCATTTGAAGCGCACCGTGAACTCGGGACGCACCACGTGTTCCCACAGCAGTTCCAGCAGTTGCTGGCTTTCGCGCGGCGCGAAGCCCGACAGGTGCTTGAGGAAGCTCGGGCTGACGTATAGCGCGCGCTCGCCGGTCTCGGGATGCACGCGCACCAGCGGATGCTCGCTGACCAGCGCGCGGCTCCTGACCGCGCGCGCGAACTCGTCGGTGGCGCTGGCGCCCGCCGGCGGCGTGAAGCGGTGCACGCCGCGCAGTCCGTCCACGATACGGCGCAGCGGCYCGGACAACGCCTGGTAGGCGGCTACCAGGTTGGTCCATTGCGTATCGCCGCCATACGGCGGAATCACCACGCCGCGCAGGATGGACGCGGCGGGCGGGTTGACGGCCGCCGTCACATCGGTGTGCCAGCCGGTCCACGGACGTTGCACCGCCTGGCCCTCGAAGCGGTTGGCCTTGCGGTGCTTGCCCACCGAGTACAGCTCGGGAAAACCATCCACGTGGCCGAACACGGGATGCCCGATGGTCGGCGCGCCGAACTGCTTGGCGAAGGCGATATGTTGCTCGTGCGACAGATGCTGGTCGCGGAAAAACACCACTTTCCACTTCAGCAACGCGGCCCGGATCGCGGCGACCTCCGCTGCCGGCAGCGGCGCGCGCAGGTCCACGCCATCGATGCGCGCGCCGATATGGGCCGACAGCGGGTGTACGGTGAGGGGGACGTCCGGGTCTCGGGATCGGGTTGCGTCCTCTGTCTGGTCCAGTACGGCAGCGGTCATCTCTGGGCTCCTTCGCAAGTACGGCAGCGCCTGGCCGCCAAACCATTACCATATGCGTGCCGCGCCTCGCGCCCAACGAAGGAATTCGGCTTTGCATATAAGGCGCCAGGCCGCGCGGCACCCGCACGGGGAGGCCGCCGTCACCGTCCGGGCCTTGCCGCCCGGCCTGGCGGCGCGGACAATGTGGCCACCCTTGCCTGTTGCCAGAATCGCCAGAATTGCCAGAACCGGGAGAATCTCGACATGCTGCAACGCCGTTTCCATCCGCGGTGAACCATCTTGGATGATGCCGACGCAGCCTGCGCGCGCGAAGCCGTCCCGGCGTCCCGGTCAGGCGGATCGCCTGCGGGCGATCCGCCGCTGCGGCTGGCGCGCACCCGCGCGGCCCGGCTGCTGCTGACCGGGCTGGCGCTGCTCAGCCTGGGCGTTGCCATTCTCGGGCTGTTCGTGCCCGGCCTGCCTAGTACGGAGTTCGTGCTGCTGTCCGCCTGGGCCGCGGCCAAGGGATCGCCGCGGCTGCATGCCTGGCTGCTCGGCCACCGCGTGTTCGGCCCCATGCTCTACAACTGGCACAACGGCCGCATGGTCAGCCGCCGCGCCAAGTGGAGCGCCACGGTGGCGATGAGCGTCTGCAGCGCCGTGCTGCTGTTCGGCACGCATCGCCCGTGGCTGGCCTACGGGGCGATTGCCTGCATGGCGTGCGTGCTGGCGTGGTTGTGGCGCCGGCCGGAGCCGGCGGCCTGATACGCCGATCGGGGGCGCTACGTGGTTTGTGTTTCGCGCGGCTTCGCGGTCTTCGCGGCTTTCGGCGCCTTGGCCGGGCCTGCCGGCCATGCCAGCATCGCGGTGGCCGCAACCGCCTCCAGCGCGGCGCGCGACGCGCCGTCACGCGCCTGCATCGACATCCCCTGCATCACCGTGTTGTAGAACTTGGCCAGCGCGGCAGTATCGGTGCCGGCCGGCAGTTCGCCGCGCGCGATGCCGTGCTGGATGCAGGCCTGCAAGGCCTGCTCCTTTTCCCTGCGGCGTTCGCGCAGCGTGTCTTCGATGTAGGCGCAGTCGGCCGAGCAGCTGGTGCCGCTCATCAGGAAGCAGCCGGCGGGGTTGCCCTTGGCGCTGAACAGCGCGGCGGCGCCGCTCAGCAGCCCCTGCACGGCTTCGCGCGCGCCGCCCGCGGCTTGCAGCGGCGCATAGAGCAGGGCGCCGTGCGTGTCCGCATAACGGTCCACCGCCTCGTAGAACAACTGCTCCTTGCTGCCGAAGGCGGCGTACAGGCTGGGCGCGGTGATCGCCATCGCCCCGGTGAGGGCGGCGATCGATGTGGAGCCATAGCCATAGCGCCAGAACAGCGACAGGGCCTGGCCCAGCGCCTCGTCGCGATCGAATTGCCTGGGCCGCCCGCGGCCCGCACCGGAAACACTCTTTTTCATAGTGGTCATTATATTTTTCCGTTGCCAGCGGCGCCAGTGGTGATTAACATAGTGATCGTTCAATAAATTGCCACGCCGGCAGGCGTTCGCCATGATTCCCTACTCCCTGCTTGACCTTTCGCCCATCGTGGAAGGCGGCGACGCCGGCCAGGCCATGCGCAATTCGCTCGCGCTCGCCCAGCACGCCGAGCACCTGGGCTACCGCCGCTTCTGGCTGGCGGAGCATCACAATATGCCGGGCATCGCCAGTGCTGCCACGGCGGTGCTGATCGGCTATGTGGCCAACGGCACTTCCACCATCCGCGTGGGTTCGGGCGGCATCATGCTGCCCAATCATTCGCCGCTGGTGGTGGCCGAGCAGTTCGGCACGCTGGCATCGCTGTTCCCCGGCCGCATCGACCTTGGCCTGGGCCGCGCGCCCGGCACCGACCAGTCCACCGCCCGCGCGCTGCGCCGCAGCGCCACGCAGGACACGGCCGATGCTTTCCCGCAGGACGTGGAAGAGCTGCAGGCGTACTTCGACGATCCGCGCCCCGGCCAGCGCCTGCGCGCGGTGCCCGGCGCGGGCCTGAAGGTGCCGCTGTGGCTGCTCGGGTCGAGCCTGTTCAGCGCGCAGCTATCGGCGGCGATGGGCCTGCCTTTTGCCTTTGCTTCGCACTTCGCGCCGGGCTTCATGCGCCAGGCGGTCGATCTGTATCGCCAGACTTTCCAGCCATCGGCGCAGTTGTCCAAGCCTCATGTGATGCTGGGACTCAATGTGTTCGCGGCGGATTCGGACGCGCAGGCGCGGCGGCTGTTCACGTCGCTGCAGCAGCAGTTCCTGGCGCTGGTGCGCGGCAGCCCGGGCCCGATCCGGCCTCCGGTGGACAATATCGAATTGCTGTGGACGGAGACCGAGGCCACGCATATCCGGCGCTCGCTGGCGTGCTCGGTGGTGGGGGATCCGGAGGGTGTGCGCAATGGCTTGCGCAACTTTATCGAGGAGTTCCGGCCGGATGAGTTGATGCTGACGGCGCAGATCCATGACCATGAGGCGCGCCTGCGCTCGTTCGAGATCGCGGCGCAGGCCATGCGGGCGGTGGAGCCGGTGGCGAAGATCGTGCTCTGAACGGAGCTGTCCGCATGTGAAAAGGCCCGCTGCCGGTATGGCGCGGGCCTTTTTTCTCTCCCCCCTGAGTGGAGAGGCGGCACGATCAGGTTTGTAGCCTGTTGCCCTCAGGCCGCCAGCTTGAACGACGCCACCGAACGCATCATCGACTGCGCCTGTTCCGCCAGCGCGCCTGCCGCGGCTGCGGCCTGTTCCACCAGCGCGGCGTTTTGCTGCGTCACCGTGTCCATCTGGTTGACGGCCTGGCCGACCTGTTCGATGCCGGTGCTTTGTTCGTTCGATGCCGCGCTGATCTCGCCCATGATGTCGGTCACGCGCTTGACGGCGCCGACGATGTCTTCCATGGTCTGGCCGGCCTTGGYGACCAGCGCGGAGCCGTTGTCCACCTGGGCCACGGAGTTGTCGATCAGGCCCTTGATCTCCTTGGCGGCGGTGGCCGAGCGCTGGGCCAGGCTGCGCACCTCGCCCGCCACCACGGCAAAGCCGCGGCCTTGCTCGCCGGCGCGTGCCGCTTCCACGGCGGCGTTCAGCGCCAGGATGTTGGTCTGGAAGGCGATGCCTTCGATCACGCCGATGATGTCGACGATCTGGCGCGAGGCGCCGTTGATCTCGCCCATGGTGGTCACCACCTGGTTGACCACCTGGCCGCCGCGCTGGGCGATATCCGAGGCGTTGACCGCCAGCGAGGCGGCCTGGCGCGCATTGTCCGCGTTCTGGCGCACGATGCCGGTCAGTTCTTCCATGCTCGACGCGGTTTGCTCCAGGGCCGAGGCTTGTTCCTCGGTGCGTTGCGACAGGTCGGTATTGCCCGCGGAAATCTGCTGCGTGGCCGAGGCGATCGAATCCGCCGCGCCGCGGATCTCGCCCAGCGTGCCGGACAGGCGCTGCTGCATGCCCTGCATGGCCGCGAGCAGGCTGTCCTTGTCGCCGACGCGGATCTGCACCGGCACGGTGAAATCGCCCGCGGCAATGCGCGTGACCACTTCGGTCGCGTAGGCCGGCTCGCCGCCCAGGCTCTTGCGCACCGTACGGATGATGGCCAGCATGAATGCCGACACCAGCGCGCCGATCAGCAGGGTGCTGATGGCCGCCGAGATCAGGTTGTCGCGGAAGGTGCCTTCGATGTCCTTGAGGAACACGCCGGTCGCCACATGCCAGTCCCAGGCCGGTACGTAGCGCACATAGGTCAGCTTGCGCGCGGGCGTTTCGGTGCCCGGTAGGCGGCCGCGATAGGTGACGAAGCTGTCATCGGGGCTGGCGCCGGCGCGCGCGCCCGCCTTGCCCGCCTCGACGATGCTCTGGTAGACCGGCTTGCCGTCGGGGTCCTTGAAGTCGCCCACGATCTTGCCTTCCGTATCCGGCAGGCCGGGGTTGAGCACCACCTGTGGCTTGGAGTTGAGCAGGAACAGGTAGCCCTTGTCGCCGAAGCGCATCACGCGCAGCGTGTCCTTGGCCGCTGCCTGCGCGGCCTCAAGGCTCATGGTGCCGTTGGCGGCGCGGTCCACGTAGAGCTTGATGATGCCTTCGGCGGTGGCCACCAGGGACTGCAGGCTCTCGCGGCGTTCGGCCATCATGGTGGCGCGGGTGTGCACGGCGCCCCAGGTGCCCAGCGCTAGCAGGGCCAGCCACATCGCCGCCAGCGCGGCCCAGAGTTTGGTGTTCAACGAGATTCGATTCATGATCATGCTTACCGGGAACGGGCAGTCCTTCGCGCCGGCGGCGCGGCATCGGCCTGACCTTGGTGTTGACAGAGCGGCACAGCGGGGACGATTCCGCTCGCTGCGCGGAGCCTGGCCACAGCCGGTTAACGACTCGTCGCCGGCAGGACTTGAATGGCCGATGAACGGCCGATTGAAAAGTGCCTTAAGAGATTCTCGATTCCGAGCCGGCAGGCTTTTCGATCCCTGCCTACAATGTGCCTTTCGCCGCGCCCGGATCACGGGCCGTCCGATGCAACCCACGGAGCAGAACGCATGACCTCAAGCATCACCAAGCGCAAATTGGGCAGGTCCGGGCTGGAAGTCTCACCCCTGGCATTTGGCGGCAATGTCTTCGGCTGGAGCGCCGATGAAGCCACTTCTTTCAAGTTGCTCGATGCCTTTGTCGGTGCCGGGCTCAACTTCATCGACACGGCCGACGTGTACTCCCGCTGGGTGCCCGGCAACCAGGGCGGCGAGTCCGAGGCCATCCTCGGCAAGTGGTTCAAGCGCAGCGGCAAGCGCGCCGGCGTGGTGCTGGCCACCAAGGTCGGCATGGACATGGGCGAGGGCCGCAAGGGCCTGTCGCGCGCCTATATAGAACGCGCCGTCGATGCCTCGCTGCAGCGGCTGCAGACCGACTACATCGATCTCTACCAGTCGCATACCGACGACCAGGACACGCCGCTGGAAGAAACGCTGGACGCCTACGACCGCCTGATCAAGGCCGGCAAGGTGCGCGCCATCGGCGCATCCAACTACAGCGCCGCGCGCCTGGCGGAAGCGCTGGAAACCAGCCGCCGCCTTGGCCTGCCGCGCTACGAGAGCCTGCAACCGCACTACAACCTCTATACGCGCAGCGAGTACGAGAGCGAACTGGAACCGCTGGTGTTGCGCGAAGGCCTGGGCGTGTTCAACTATTACGCGCTTGCCAGCGGCTTCCTTAGCGGCAAWTACCGCTCCGAGGCCGACCTGGACAAGAGCGGCGCGCGCGGCCAGCGCGTCAAGGCCTACCTCGATGCCCGCGGCCTGCGTATCCTGGCGGCGCTGGACGAGGTAGCGGCGCGCACCGCCACCAACCCGACGCAAGTGGCGCTGGCCTGGCAGATCGCGCGCCCCAGCATTACCGCGCCGATCGCCAGCGCGACTTCGCTGGCGCAACTGGACGACCTGATCGCCGCCACGCGCCTGCCACTGAGCGCCGGCGATATCGCGCTGCTCGATCAGGCCAGCGCCTGAGCGCGGCTACCCTGGAGGAGATACGGGATGCATGAAAACAGGAAGCGCCACGCCAGCGGCGCCGAAGGCGCGGCGCCGGACCTGCGCGCGGTCAAGGCGCTGGTGTTCGACGTATTCGGCACGGTGGTGGACTGGCGCACCAGCGTGATCGCGGACCTGACCGCGTTCGGGCAGAAGAAGGGCGTCGATGCCGACTGGACTGCCTTCACCGACGCATGGCGCGCGGGCTATGTGCCCGGCATGGATCGCGTGCGCAAGGGCGAGCGGCCCTGGGCCAATATCGACGTGCTGCATCGCGAGCGGCTCGACGCGCTGCTCGACCAGTTCGGCATCGAAGACCTGAGCGAAGCGGAGAAGGACTACCTCAACCGCGCCTGGCACCGGCTCTCCGGCTGGCCCGATACCGTGCCCGGGCTGACGCGGCTGAAGCAGCGCTACATCATCTCCACCTTCTCCAACGGCAGCGTGCCCTGCCTGGTCGATACGGCCAGGTATGCAGGCCTGCCGTGGGACGCCGTGTTCAGCGCGGACATCGTGCGCCACTACAAGCCGGAGACGGAGATCTATCAGGGCGTGATTGCCTTCTTCGACCTGCAGCCGCACGAGGTGATGCTGGTAGCGGCGCACAACAACGACCTGCGGCATGGCCGCTCGCACGGCATGCGCACCGCCTATGTCAACCGGCCCACGGAGTACGGGCCGAACCAGTCGAAGGATCGTGCGGCCGAGTCGGACTGGGATGTGGTCGTGGACAGCCTGACGGCGCTGGCGGACCGGCTTTGCGGCTGAGCTTGCGTAACACGCGGCTGGTCCGCCGCAGGGTGCCGCAAGCGCTCGCCGGCGCACTTCGGATGAAGAGGTTTGCCCAAGCCACTCCCTGTCGGATACATTAGGACTCCCGGCCGCCCGCGCCGCAACTGCGGCGCACAGAGGCAAGCCAGAGCCGGGAGTTGGCTCCCGCCAGGACGGCGGCGCGCCAGGAGACGACAAGGAGACGACGATGGACCTGCGGCAACGCGAGCACATCGACACGGTAGTCCAGCTCACCACCCGCGCCGGCGCGCCGATGCTGCGCGCGCCCGAAACCATCATCCAGAATTCGTGGCGGCGCTGCGTGCACCAGTACGGCCTGGACCCGGCGCGCATGCAGCAGGCCTGCATCCTGCCGCAGACCCGGCTGCGCGAGCACCAGCAACGTATCGACGATTTCGCGCGGATCGCGCGCCACGGCTTGCAGACGCTGTATAGCCAGGTGGCCGGCATGGGCTACGTGGTGCTGCTGACCGATGCGCAGGGCGTGACGGTGGATTACCTGGGCGACGCCAGCGCCGATGCCTCCCTGCGCCACGCCGGGCTGTACCTGGGCGCGCAATGGAGCGAGGCCGGCGCCGGCACCTGCGCGGTGGGCACCGCGCTGGCCACCGGCCAGGCCCTGACCGTGCACCAGGCCGACCATTTCGATGCCACGCATATCCCGCTGACCTGCACCGCGGCGCCCCTGTTCGATTCGCACGGCAGCCTCTGCGCCATCCTCGACATCTCCGCGCTGACCTCGCCGCAGGCCAAGGACAGCCAGGGACTGGCGCTGCAGATGGTGCGCATCTACGCCACCCGCATCGAGAACGCCAGCTTCGTGCGCAGCCACCGGGAGGACTGGATCCTCAAGCTCAATGCCGCGCCGGAATTCGTCGACGTCAATCCGGAATACCTGCTGGCGCTTGACGCAGGCGGCCGCATCGTCGGCCACAACCGCCGCGCCCAGCAGATGCTGGAGGCCGAGCTGGGCGTGCAGCCCGGCGGCGCGCCGGTGCTGGGCATGCCGTTCGAATCGCTGTTCGAGGCGCGGCTCGATGAGCTGGGCCGCTTCGTGCATTCGCGCCCGAGCGAGCAGCGCGCGCTGGCGCTGGCCCGCAGCGGCGGGCGGCTTTACCTGAGCGTGATGCCGCCGGCCTTGCGCTGGCAGCGCGCCCGCGACACCGCCGAGCGGACCACGCCGCTACAGGCGCCGCTGGCCGCCCTGTGCGGAGGCGATGCGGCACTGCAGCAGCAATTGCTGCGCGCCGCCAAGCTGGTCGACTCGCCCATCAACCTGCTGATCAACGGCGAGACCGGCAGTGGCAAGGAATATCTCGCCAAGGCCTTGCACCAGTCCAGTTCGCGCCGCCACGGGCCTTTCGTGGCGGTGAATTGCGCGGCGATCCCGGAGTCCCTGATCGAGAGCGAGCTGTTTGGCCACCTGCCCAACAGCTTCTCCGGTGCCGGCTCCCGCCCCAAGCGCGGGCTGATCCAGGAGGCCGACGGCGGCACACTCTTTCTGGACGAGATCGGCGACATGCCGCGCGAGCTGCAGTCGCGCCTGCTGCGCGTGCTGGCCGAGGGCGAGGTGCTGGCGATCGGCGCGTCGCGCCCGGTGCCGGTCAACCTGCGCGTGATTTCCGCTACCCATCATCCACTGGACCAACTGGTCAGCAGCGGCCGCTTCCGCGAGGACCTGTACTACCGGCTCAACGGCGCGCGGCTGATGCTGCCGCCKCTGCGCGAACGTACGGACCTGGACTGGATGGTCGACAAGATGCTCGGCGGCGCCGAGCAACAGGCCGCCGTGAGCCTGTCGCCCGCGGCGCGCGCGCGGCTGCAGGCGCATCGCTGGCCCGGCAACCTGCGCGAATTGCGCAACGCGCTCGAGTACGCGCGCGCCGTCTGCAACGACGGCCATATCGAGGCGGAGGACCTGCCCGATGGCCTGGGCGAGATGCCGGTGCGGCAAGATCTGCTGCCGGTATTTCCCGGCACGGCGCCCGCGGGCGCGGCGGCCGAAGCCGCCCCGGCCTTGCCGGCGCCCGGTTTCGACCCCCACCTGCTGCCGCCGGAAGGGATGCTGCTGATGCAATACCTGCGCGCGGCGGGCTGGAACCTGAGCGCGGTGGCACGCCAGATCGGCGTAAGCCGGATGACGCTGTACCGCCGCATGGCGCGCTACGGCATCGAGTCGCCCAACCAGCGCGACGCGGGACACCACTGAGGCGGGCGGCGCGGCGTGCCATCGCCGCCCGCTACACCTGTTCACCACCTGTACAACTGATGCTGTGACACCTGTCACGCCGCAGCCCGCGTACACCCCGCAACGTCCCCGTCCGGCCCTGTTTTTCTCGGGGTAATCCCGTGTTTCTTGCCGCCGGAACCCGCTTTCGCGGGGTGGCACGCCCATTGCGATATGCCTGTCGGAACCTGGAAAAAAACCAGGGCGACAGGAGACATGCATGGGTGAGCACGCGCTGGCCGCACGGCCGCTGGTCGGCATCATCGCCAATCCGATTTCCGCGCGCGATATCCGCCGCGTGATCGCCAACGCCAATACGCTGCAACTGGCCGATCGCGTCAATATCGTGCTGCGCCTGCTGGCCGCGCTGTCGGCTTGCGGGGTCGGCCGCGTGCTGATGATGCCGGACCGCGAAGGCATGCGCGTGCTGCTGGCGCGCCACCTGTCGCGCCGCCAGGGTCCGGACGCCGCGCTGCCGGAGGTGGAATACCTCGACATGCCCGTCACCGCGCGCGTCGACGACACCTTCCTGGCCGCACGCATGATGCGCGAGGCCGGCGTGGCCGCCATCATCGTGCTCGGCGGCGACGGCACCCAMCGCGCGGTGGTGCGCGAATGCGGCGCCGTGCCGATCGCCGGCCTCTCCACCGGCACCAACAACGCCTACCCCGAAATGCGCGAGCCCACCATCACGGGCCTGGCCACCGGCCTGTTCGCCAGCGGCCGCATTCCCGCCGCGCATGCGCTGGTCGGCAACAAGCGGCTGGACATTGCGATTGCCGGCGAGGGCGAGGTGCGGCATGACATCGCGCTGGTCGACGCCGTGATTTCGCACGAGCACTTCATCGGCGCGCGCGCCTTGTGGAAGACCGAGACGCTGGGCGCGGTCTTCGTGTCCTTCGCCGATCCGCAGGCCATCGGCCTGTCCGCCATCGGCGGCTTGCTTGAGCCGGTGGGCCGGCACGAGCCCGGCGGCCTGGCGATCGAACTCGCCGCGCCCGGCGAGGGCCGCTTCGAGCTGCGCGCGCCGATTGCGCCGGGCCTGCTGCGCGCTGTGCCCATCGCGGGCTGGGAGCGCCTGACCGACGGCGTGCCGCACCGCGTGCGCCAGCGCGCCGGCATCGTCGCGCTCGATGGCGAACGCGAACTGGTGTTCGGCCCGCAGGACACCGTCACCGTGACGCTGCGCGAGCGCGCCTTCGTGAGCATCGACGTAGCCGCCTGCATGCGCTACGCCGCCGCCGCGGGGCTGATGCGCAGCGGGCGCGCGCCACCGCAATCGCAGCAGCAACATCCTCCACCCCAGCCACTGACCGAGTTTTTTACCGCCACCACAAAACCTTGAAGGAGACAGACATGACAGCCAACTCATCCGGCGCCGCCGGGAACACGCTGCCCCTCGACAAGCAGGAACTGCTCGCCGTCTATCGCAGGATGCGCACCATCCGCGATTTCGAAGAACGCCTGCACGTGGACTTCGGGCGCGGCGACATCCCGGGCTTCGTCCACCTCTACGCCGGCGAGGAAGCCGCCGGGGTCGGCATCCTGCACCACCTGGGCGACGGCGACCGTATCGCCAGCACGCACCGGGGCCACGGCCACTGCATCGCCAAGGGCGTGGATCCGGTCGCGATGATGAAGGAGATCTACGGGCGCAAGGGCGGCTCCTGCAACGGCAAGGGTGGCTCCATGCATATCGCCGATCTGTCCAAGGGCATGATGGGCGCCAACGGCATCCTGGGCGCGGGCGCGCCGCTGATCTGCGGCGCCGCGCTGGCAGCCAAGTTCCGCGGCAAGGGAGAGATCGGCATCACCTTCGCCGGCGATGGCGCATCCAACCAGGGCACCTTCCTGGAGAGCCTGAACCTGGCCGCGGTGTGGAACCTGCCGGTGATCTTCGTGATCGAGAACAACGGCTACGCCGAATCCACCGCGCGCGATTACGGCACCGCCGTGGACAGCTACGTGGACCGCGCCGCCGGCTTCGGCATTCCCGGCGTGACCGTGGACGGCACCGATTTCTTCGCGGTGCACGAGGCCGCGGGCGAAGTCATCAAGCGCGCCCGCGAAGGCGGCGGCCCGGCCCTGCTCGAATGCAAGATGGTGCGCTTCTATGGCCACTTCGAGGGCGATGCGCAAACCTATCGCGCCTCCGGCGAGCTCGACGACATCCGTGCCAACAAGGACTGCCTGAAGAAGTTCACCGCGACCGTGACCCAGTCCGGCGTCATCGCCCCGGACGAGCTCAAGGCCATCGACGAGCAGGTTGCCGCGCTGATCGAGGACGCGGTGCAGCAGGCCAAGGCAGCGCCGTTCCCGACGCCCGCCGACCTGCTGACCGACGTGTACGTCAGCTATTGAGCGCGCACCCGGCCCGCTATCCCGAGACGTAAAGACATAACGGCATAACGACAGCAAGCACGATCAGGAGACCACACCATGTCCCGCAAATTAAGCATGAAGCTGGCGATCAACGAAGCGATCGACCAGGAAATGACCCGTGACCCGAGCGTGATCATGCTCGGCGAGGATATCGTCGGCGGCGCCGGCGCGGACGGCGAGAAGGACGCCTGGGGTGGCGTACTCGGCGTGACCAAGGGCTTGTACGCCAAGCATGGCGACAGGCTGCTCGACACGCCGCTGTCCGAATCCGCCTATGTGGGCGCGGCCATCGGCGCCGCCGCCTGCGGCATGCGGCCGATTGCCGAGCTGATGTTCATCGACTTCATGGGCGTTTGCTTCGACCAGATCTTCAACCAGGCCGCCAAGTTCCGCTACATGTTCGGCGGCAAGGCGGAGACGCCGGTGGTGATCCGCGCCATGGTCGGCGCGGGCTTTCGCGCGGCGGCCCAGCACAGCCAGATGCTGACGCCGCTGTTCACGCATATCCCCGGCCTCAAGGTGGTATGCCCCAGCACGCCGTACGACACCAAGGGCCTGCTGATCCAGGCGATCCGCGACAACGACCCGGTGATCTTCTGCGAGCACAAGAACCTCTACGGCTTCGAAGGCGAGGTGCCCGAGAACTCCTATGCGATTCCCTTCGGCGAAGCCAATATCGTGCGCGACGGCAAAGACGTTTCCATCGTCACCTACGGCCTGATGGTGCATCGCGCGCTGGAAGCGGCGGCCACGCTGGCCAAGGAAGGCATCGAAGCCGAGATCGTGGACCTGCGCACGCTCTCGCCGCTGGACATCGACACCGTGCTGGAGTCGGTGGAAAACACCGGCCGCCTGGTGGTGGTGGATGAAGCCAGCCCGCGCTGCAATATCGCCACCGACATTTCGGCGCAAGTGGCGCAGCGCGCGTTCGGCGCGCTCAAGGCCGGCATCGAGATGGTCTGCCCGCCGCACACGCCGGTGCCGTTCTCGCCCGCGCTGGAAGACCTGTATATCCCCAGCGCGGCGCAGATCGCCGATGCCGCGCGCAAGACCGTGAAAGGAGGGAAACACTGATGGCCGACATCACCCCGATCGTCATGCCCAAATGGGGCCTGTCGATGAAAGAAGGCACGATCAACGACTGGTTGGTGGAGGAGGGCGCGCAGATCTCGGTAGGCATGCCGATCCTCGATGTGGAAACCGACAAGATCGCCAACGCGGTGGAAGCGCCGGACGCCGGCACCCTGCGCCGCAAGGTGGCCGCCGTGGGCGACATCCTGCCGGTCAAGGCGCTGCTCGGCGTACTGGCCCCGCCCGAAGTCAGCGACGCGGAGATTGACGCCTTTGTCGCCGCCTACGAGACGCCGGCGGCCGACGAAGACGATGAAGACGCGGCCGCTCACGCCTACCACTTCATCGATGTCGAAGGCATCCGCGTGCGCTATGCAAAACGGGGAGAGGGCGCGCAGACGGTGCTCTTCATCCACGGCTTTGGCGGCGACCTCGACAACTGGCTGTTCAACCTCGACGCGCTGGCGGAAGCGCACACCGTGATCGCGCTCGACCWGCCGGGGCACGGACAGTCCACGCCGAAGTTGCCGGGCACCACGCTGGCATCGCTGGCGGGATTCGTCGCGCGCTTCATGGACGCGCTGGATATCGACCAGGCCCACCTGGTCGGCCACTCGATGGGCGGCGGCGTAGCCGCGCAGCTGGCGGTGGACGCGCCGCAACGGGTGCGTTCGGTGGCGCTGGTATCGCCGGCCGGCATGGGCGATGAGGTCAACAGCGGCTACACCGAAGGCTTCGTCAACGCGCAGTCGCGGCGCGATCTCAAGCCGGTGGTGGAGTTGCTGTTTGCCGACGCGGGGCTGGTCAGCCGCCAGATGCTGGACGACCTGCTGAAGTACAAGCGGCTAGACGGCGTGACGGAGGCGCTGGGCAGCCTGGGTGCGAGCCTGTTCGGCGGCGGCCGGCAGAGCGAGCAGCCGGGCCGCAAGCTGGGCGATAGCGGCAAGCCGGTGCTGGTGATCTGGGGCGCGCAGGATCGGATCATTCCCGCGGCGCATGCGGAGAATGCACCCGCCGGCGCCACCGTGAAGGTGTTCGACGATGCGGGCCATATGAGCCAGATGGAGAAGGCCAACGAAGTCAWCGCGCTGCTCAAGCGGCATGTCGGCGGCTGACGAAGCGGAGTCGCGCTGCTCTTCTCCCCGCTCCCGCAAGCGGGAGCGGGGAGAAAGCCGGCGTGTCGCGCGACGTAATTCATTGCCGTACGCACTTAAGACAATCAAAAAAAACGCGCAAAGGAGACCACCCATGGACGAACCCCTGAAGGGACAAGTAGCCGTAATCACCGGCGGCGCACGCGGCATCGGCCGCGGCATCGTGCTGACGCTGGCGCATGCCGGTGCGGACATCCTGATCGCCGACCTGCTTGAAGACGCCATGCGCGAAACTGCGGAAGAGGTGCGCGCGCTCGGCCGTCGGGTAAGCACCCTCAAGGTCGACGTGACAAAACCCGAGATGCACCGCGCGATGGTGAAGCAAGCACTTGGCCATCTGGACGGCTTCGACATCCTGGTCAACTGCGCCGGCGTCATCAGCATCCACCCCGTGGAAGCGCTAAGCGAACGCGACTGGGACTTCGTCATGGACGTCAACGCCAAGGGCACCTTCCTGGGTTGCCAGGCCGCGCTGGAGCACATGAAAGCCCAGGGCAGAGGCCGCATCATCAACGTCGCTTCGATCGCCGGCAAGGAAGGTTTCCCCAACCTCGCCCACTACAGCGCCTCGAAGTTCGCCGTGGTTGGCTTCACCAACGCACTGGCCAAGGAAGTCGCCCGCGACGGCATTACCGTCAACGCCATCTGCCCCGGCATCGTCCGCACCTATATGTGGGACCGCCTGTCCGACGAATGGAAGGCCGAGGGCGAATCGGTCGAAGACTCCTGGGCCCGCCACCAGCTCACGCTGATCCCGCAAGGACGGGCCCAGACGCCGGAAGACATGGGCAGGATGGCGCTGTTCTTCGCGACCATGGACAATGTGACCGGGCAGTCGGTCAACGTCGACGGTGGCTTCACCTTCCACTGACCGGCACCGGGCCGCACCGCGGCCCGGTTACGCGCATCCCGCCCCGGCGCTTACCGGCCATGCCATGCGATTTGAAACCCTCGATCCCGATCCGGCCGACCCTGATCCCCTCCACGCCGAACAGGCGCTGCTGGAACAGGCATCCGCCGGCCGCTGGCTGGCGCATCTGTGGCAGGCGCCCGTCTCGCTGGTGGTGCCGCGCAGCTATCTGCGCCATGCGCGACTGGACGCCGCGCGCAGCGACTTTGCCGCGCGCGGCTGCCCGGTCTGGCTGCGCCTCTCCGGCGGCGGGCTGGTGCCGCAAGGCCCCGGCATCCTCAACCTGAGCCTGGCTTACCCCGTGCGCGGCGGCGCCGGCACCTGCGCCGAGCCGGTCTACCTGCACTTGTGCGAGGTGCTGGCCGGTGCCTTGAACAAGCTGGGGCTGCGGACGCACTGGCAGGCCGTGGACGGCTCGTTCTGCGATGGCCGTTTCAACCTAGCCTGGGGCTCCCCGGAACTGGCCCGCAAGATCGCTGGCACCGCGCAGTACTGGCGCCGCGTGGCGGGCGCCGGGGACGCCAGCCTGCACGTTGTGCTGGCCCACGCAGTCCTGCTGGTCAGCGCCGATCCGGAGGAGATCAACCAGCGCGCCAACGACTTCGAGGCCGCCATCGGCAGCGGGCGCCATTACCGGGCCGACAAGGTGGTCAGCGTGGCCCAGGCGCTGGCGGAAAGCGGCCAGCCCGTGCCCGGCGACCTGGGCGAACGCACTGCCCAGGCGCTGCGCGAGGCGCTTGCCGCGACGCCGCCGRCCTTCGCCGCGGCGTCCCTGGCTTAAGCGGCCCCGCGCGGATTCGTCGGTATTGACGATTCCGGCCCCTGGCGTCCGTGGCAAACTGACCGGCTAGACGCTCCGCCTGAAGGAGCAGACAACCGGAGACAGGACATGGCGGGACCGTTGGCGGGACTGAAAGTGGTGGAAATGGTTGGGATCGGCCCTGCGCCCTTTTGCGCGATGATGCTGGCCGACCAGGGCGCCGAGGTGATCCGGATCGACCGGCCCCGCCCGGCCCAGCCCGGCGAGGCGCCGGCCACCGGCGCGGGCAAGGCGCGCTGCGACGTGACCGCGCGCGGCAGGCGCTCGCTGGCCATCGACCTGCGCAAGCCCGGCGCGGCCGGGGTCGTGCTGGACCTGATCGCCAAGGCTGACGTGCTGATCGAAGGCTTCCGCCCGGGCGTGATGGAACGCCTGGGGCTGGGCCCGGACGTTTGCCTGGCGCGCAACCCGGCGCTCGTGTACGGCCGCATGACCGGCTGGGGCCAGCACGGGCCGCTGGCTCAGGCAGCCGGCCATGACATCAACTACATCGCCATCGGCGGCGCGCTGCATGCCATTGGCCGGCCGGGGCAGCCGCCCGTGGTGCCGCTCAACTACGTCGGCGACTTTGGCGGCGGCGGCATGCTGCTGGCGTTTGGCGTGATGTGCGCGGTCAACGAGGCGCGTAATTCGGGCAAGGGGCAGGTGGTGGATGCGGCGATGACCGACGGCACCGCATTGCTGTCCGCGATGATGTACGGATTCAAGGCGGCCGGGCGCTGGAACAACCAGCGCGGCGACAACCTGCTCGATGGCGCGGCCCATTTCTATGACACCTATGCGTGCGCCGACGGCACGTATGTGGCGGTGGGCGCTATCGAGCCGCAGTTCTATGCGCTGCTGCGCGAGCGGTGCGGCTTGGACGATCCGCTCTTCGACAAGCAACTCGATAAGCGCCACTGGCCCGAGTTGAAGGCGCGCATGACCGCGCTGTTCCTCACCCGCACGCGGGCGCAGTGGTGCGAGTTGCTGGAAGGCAGCGATGCCTGCTTTGCGCCGGTCCTGGACTGGGATGAGGCGCCGCAACATCCGCATAACCGGGCACGCGAGACGTTTCTTGAGATCGATGGGGTGATGCAGCCGGCGCCGGCGCCGCGTTTCAGCCGTACGCCGGCGGGGGTGCCTCTGGCGCCTGTGGAGCCTGGTGCGGA